>CAYRTN010000097.1:0-6524 GCA_964427235.1 uncultured Chthoniobacter sp.
TCCGGGTTTGGCTGCGGCAACAGCGGGCTTGGCAGCAACGGGAGCTCCGGGTTTGGCTGCGGCAACAGCGGGCTTGGCAGCAACGGGAGCTCCGGGTTTGACTGCGGCAACAGGTGTTGGCGCAGGTGTTGGCGCAGGGGCTGGAGCAGGGGCTGGAGCAGGGGCTGGAGCAGGGGCTGGAGCAGGGGCTGGCTCACCTATTAAAAGTGTGAGGCATTCTTTGAGCGCGGCAAGATCTGTGGGTTTTGATAAAAACGGGCTTCCTAGCAAGCGATCAACGTAGGGAGATATATCGTGGGGCGACGTGAAGATTGTCCGCATCTGAGGGATGTGCGGTTGGATTGTATCACGCAAAGTGAAGCCATCCGCAGGGGCGAGGTAGACTTCGGTGATGAGAAGGTCGCAGGATCCGTTGGCATTGATCCATTCGATGGCTTCATCGGAGGTCCCAGCTGTTCCCGGTGCGGGCCACCCGAGTTGGGCGACCATTTGAGAGAAGTTGGCGAGTTCGACTGGATCGTTATCAACAATGAGAATCTTCATTTGGTTTGGCTTTTGAGATAGAGGGGTAGGGGGTTGTCATCGGCAAGGGAACCGGGATTGGCTCGAGTGTCCTGGATTTCGTTATTATAGTAAATACCAACAACGTATCCTTCGTAAGTGAGTTTTGGGTCTTTGGCGCTGGAAGGCTCTGGTGGATTGTAGATGGCCTTGAGGAGTTCGGGTTCATTGTCGGCCCAATTCACTGGCGGGCTGAGCCATTCGGTGAGGACCTTTGACTCCGTGAGCGACTTGTTGCCGGCTTGATCACGCTCGTAGAAAAACACATGAACAGTCATCTGGCGTGGGTCGATTTTGATGTCGGGACGGGATTTGATGGCGATACGGAGGTTTTTACTTCCGTTTGCCTCGTCGGTGAGTCGGGTGTCCACGATGCCCAATGTGGCGCCGGGTTGGAGGCCAAACTCGTCGCGAACGTCCGAACCTTGTTCGTTGGCAACGAGAGTGGGAGTGGACGCTGGGACGGGAGTGCTCAGCATGCTGAGTCTTCGCTCGGTTTGGGCTCTCAATTGCTGTGGGAGATTGGGGAGATCGCGTACGCGATTGTAAATAAAGGCGGCATCCGTATTTTTTCCTGTTTTCTCATGGATTCGGCCCATGCGCAAAAGGATCCCTGGGTCATTCGGGACTAGTTGATCAGCATCAGTGATCTTCGATAACGCGACATCGTAGTCGCCTACGCGAAAACTTTTGTCAGACTCCTCCACCAATTTGATAACCCTCTTTTCGACTTCGCTGTCGAGTGCCGGTTGTGGCTGCTGTGCCGGTGTGTTTGTCAACGCGGAGGGAGTGGCAGTGGGCAGGGCGGGGGTGGACGCGGCGATCGGTGCAGGAGTCGGACTGGACGGAACGGCTCTCTCGACGAGGTTGCGTTGCAGCACCGGCAGGAAATGCCAGATCGTGGCGACCACTTGCAGCATCAAGAAGCAAACGAGAATACCCATAGCCACCTTGAATGTGTTGCCTGCAGATGGACTCGGGATTGGAGGCTTGGCGAGAGTTTGGGGCATCGAAGAAAACACTATTTTACTACGGCATCTGCGGGAAAATAAAAGCTCTAATCCCTGAACCCGTTTAAAACAATATCACATGGGCTTATTGCCGGTTGGAGTTCGCAGGGACATCGTTCCATTTTTGGTGCTTGGCAATCCGCGCGCGGTTGCCAATGCATGCCCATTGTAAAAAACCCGACCAATTAGCGAGAGTCATTTTCAGAGATGCGCCCGAAAGTCACCAAGTGTTCTCGTTATGGGCTAATCCAATGGGGCTGCCTGCCCACTTGTGGTAGGCAGGGAAGATTGGGGTCGCTGATCTCCGTTGGGGATCAGTTGGACTATTTTGCCAGTGGACGCAGGGTGATTTTGCGGAGGTTGAAGGGTTTCCAAGCTTCGATATCAGGACGGAGGGTGAGTTGTTGCGCACCTGATCCCGTGATGTGGATTTTGCCGGGATTTTGGATTTGGTAGGTGAGGTAGTTGCCTGTCGCGGTCAGAGTGACGGGCCGTTTTTCTCCGCCGGTTTCCTCTGTGGCTTTTGCTGATTGTATGCCGGAAATATCGACATTGAGGGACGGGGTTGCCTTGCCGAGTTTGATGGTGGCTTGGGAATACGAGTTACTTGGGGGCGAGTGTTGGTCGCTTTGGCAAGCGCATTCGGGACGGCAAGTTCACACTCGATGGGAAGGAATACGCTCTCGCAAAAAACAACGAACCCGGTGGAATCCCCTGTCACTTGCATGGAGGTCTCAAGGGCTTCGACAAGGTTCTTTGGAGCGGCAAAGCGGTCGGAAAGAACAGCGTGGAATTCACCTATCGCTCCCCTGCCGGCGAAGAAGGATACCCTGGCAACATGGATGTGACGGTCACCTACACGCTGACGGATCGCAACGAACTGCGTTGGGAAGCCAAGGCCAAATCCGACGCCCCGACCATCGCCAATATTGTCCATCATTCGTATTGGAACCTTTCCGGCGATCCGACTCGCAGCATCAATGATCATCAACTCCAACTCCCAGCCAAAAACTATCTCCCCACCAATGCGGGCCTGATCCCCACTGGGGAGATCGCTCCTGTTGCTGGGACCCCGATGGACTTTACCACTTCAACAAGGATCGGAGACCGAGTTGATGCCGATTTCGAAGCGATCAAATTCGGTGGCGGCTATGACCATTGCTGGGTGCTCGATAAGGGCGAAGACCTGCATCTGTCGGCCCGCCTCAAGGACCCTTCATCCGGTCGCATGATGGAGGTTTTCTCGAATCAGCCAGGGATTCAGTTCTATGGTGGCAACTTTCTTGACGGCACTATCGTCGGAAAAAAGGGTGTGAAATACGGCCGCCGCACAGCACTTTGTCTTGAGACCGAAGGTTTCCCAGATTCGCCAAACCAAGCGTCGTTTCCCTCGCCCGTTCTCCGCCCTGGTTCCACTTATCATCACGTGATGATTCACAAGTTTTCGACCGAGTGAGTCAGTGTAAGATGTATAAGTCGGTAAGTTTTTAGGCCCATCCTCCGTTGGGATGGCGCGCCGTCGCCGTCCGTTTCTTGCGCCGTAGGCGGCTTAGTATCGCAAGGCCGGGGATTCTCCATCACCCCCCCCAATCCTGAAAACTCTGTTAATCCTGTCTAAAAATCCGTTTCGATGTGCAGTGCGGACGATGGCGCCAGCATTAAGTCCAGAAGTTGCCTCGGGCCGGATTTGGGCTGGCCCGAGAGCAACGGAGATTCTGAAAGCGAGTTTACTTGTTTTCGTTTGCAGGAATCACAAAGCCGGCGTTCACCCAATCGGCGTGATCGGAGGCAATGCCGTTGCCGCCATCCGTAACGACCAGGCGCACTTCCTTGAAGCGGGCGTTCAGTTCCACATTGAAGTTCCAAGAACCGAGGCCCTTCGCCGTCAATACAGGCGACTGCGCGAGGAGAACCGGCTTTTCACCCATCTCCAACACATCGCCGTAAACCTCAAATACGACGCTGGAGCGCTCGTCTTTGCGGGCGGCATCGTCTATGCCCACCATGGAGACAAAGCGGGTGGCGTCTTTGGGGATGGTAGCGACAGCCAAAGCCTTAGCATGCGTACCAATCCCCTTGTCATAGGCTTTGCCATCTAGGCTTAGCTTATTGTTGGTGTAGCTCACGCCGAAGCGGGCTTGGCCAGCGGTGTTTTGCACGAATTTGGTGTTGGTCGCGTCCAAATACACAGTCGGCAGCGGAGGGATTGGCGGTGCCTTAAGGGTGGTCTCCGGAGTCACTTCAATGGAGACGGCAGCGGCAGCTTTGCCGTCGCCGCCAATGGCTTCAATTTTATAGGTGAGAGGTTTCTCGCGCGGGAATTTGGTGTCGGTGAACATCGCTGTGTTTTCCGTGCTGACTTCACCATCACTGCGAGTAACTCGGTAGGCGGCAGCACCGCTGTCGGTCCAACTGAGCGTAATGAGGTTGTATTCCACATTGGCCTTCAGGTTGGCCACCGGTGGCGGGAGGATGTCGATGGCTTTGCCACGCTCGAAAGCGACCGTCCACTTCACATCGCGGCTCACGGGGCTCGTGATGTTCGCGCGAATGCGGGGGCCATCCTGCTTGATTTCGGCTCTCACACCAGCGGCGGAATCCTCGGCGGAAACTTTCACGGTGTTAGCGCGCCAGGATTTCTCTGCCGATGGAACGACGATGCGAAGCTCGTAGGGATCGTTCGCAACGACTTTGCTGGTGGCCGAGAGTTGGGATTTTGCGGCATCCCACTTTTCATCGGTCACATCAATGATTCCCTGCGTAACATGGCGCGAGGTGCTCAGGAGTTGCGGGAACTCGGAAACCGGACGCACCGCGAGGATGCGGCTCGACTGTCCGGACAGTGAAGAGGTGAGTTGGCCGCTGAAAGGGGGCACGAACTTGTTCGCCCAAAAATCGAATGCGACATACTCCTTTGCTGCAGGCAGGCCAATCCGTTCAGGAGTAGTGGAGATTTCGGCGCGTTCCTTGTCCCAGTTGTAGAAGGCCACAATGTCGCGCCGCACCGCTTGCCGCGTGTCGGTGAGCGACCAGATCCTAGCGATCGGACTCTCAAAGACATCGACCGGTCTTGCCGGGAGCCCATGCGCGGGGATGGTTCGTTTGACAATATCGAGGCGTTCCGGCGGATAATTTGGGACCCAGTCGCTGATGTAGTAAAGCTGGCCGGAAATAGCGGTCCAACCGGCATTCAGGCGGGCGCGGTCGAGCGGGAGGTAGGCGCGGACAGAGACGAAGTCGGGGTCATTCCACCAAACGCGGCCGTGGAGAAACCACACCCGTGAGGCGTGCAGCGAGCCGATCGATCCGTCATTTGTATCAGGCCCGATTCGCATGGCGTCGAGTAAACCGAAGGTTCCGCCAAACGAACGCATGTTTTGAACCACACAGCATCCGAGCAGGAAAACATCCGGTCCCGCCGCTTTGCGGACAAGTTTCGTACCATCGCGTAAAACCTCGATGTTAGTCTTGTCGGGATTCGAGAAGACCGCATCGCCGATCCCATCCTTTTTATAACCATCGTTGATATACATCTGCGGTGTGGCGCTACCGGTCCAGAAGCCATCCATCTTGAAAAACTTGTAGCCCCAGTCGTGCGAAATGCGGTCCACAATGCTCCTCACGAACTCCTGAGTCGCCGGAAGCGTCATGTCCAAGCAGGTGCCGCCCCACGATGTCTCGTAAGGTTGGCCCTTGGTATTTTTGACAAACCAATCTTGGTGATCCTTGAAAAAGGGATCTTTGTAGTTTCCGGCAAAAGGCATGAACCAGATGCCAGGGACCAAGTCGAAACTCTTGATCATTTCTGCCGTGACCTTCATGCCACTGGGATAAGGACCGGCGGGAGCATGCGTCGTGAAATTCTTCTTGGGGCCGTTTTCTTTGACGCCATCCTGCCAATCATCGTCGATCTGGATGAAGTCGAAGCCAAAGGGTTTCAGCTCCCTTGCTGACGCCTCCGTCAATTCTTTCAGATGAACCTCATCGCAAGCTGCGGCATACTTGTCCATATACCATGTGCATAGTCCGGCCATCTGCTTCGGCAGTTTGACCTCATAGATTTTGCCAATCGCATCGGCATAGGCCTCGAGTCCGAAGCGGGCGTCGTCGAAATATCCGATGGCGAACATCTCCGCTGTGGCATCCTCGCCGGACTTGATGCGAAGGCAACCGTAGTCGATCTGCGCTTGCATACGAACGGCATCATCCTTGACCGGAGAGAAGACCACGCCACTACCGCGGTCATGGGTCAACCAACCGCCCACAACGCCGGCGCGGGTCTTCGGGTCCACGATACTCAGGAAGGCATAGCTCCCCGGATTCTGAGCCGGAGCCATCAGGCCGCCGGTGCCCAGAGTGCTGATTTCGGCGAGAGGTTTTCCCAAATCCATACCAACGGAAACCGTAGGAACATGATTGAGAACGACTGGCTCCTTACCGCCATTGTGCAGAGTGGAGCGGAAAGTGACGAACGGAAGATCTGGATAAAGAGCCACGACTTCCCGGTTGCCATCGGCATAGGTGACCTCGATGCCCTGGCCTTTCCCGAGTGTTTTGTCAGCGAGTTCGATGGTTTTCGCTGTTCCGCCGGTGCCGCTCAATTTGCCCGCAGGAAGGATGATTTTGCCACTTGGTTTGGTGGCGATAGTGAAGGTGCCATCAGTCGCTTCGACGTTCACCGCATAACGATCGTTCTCGATGCTGGTCGCGGCTTTCACTTGGCAAGGCACAGCGATGAATGCAAAGAGGAGGGAGGCCGGCATGATTTGCAATAATCGAAAGAAGGGGTTTTTCATGGTCTGGTTCGTGTGATTCTACGTTGAGGTCGATGGATACTGCGATTGAGGGAATCTACTCGGGAGTAAAAAGCGCTTCGATGAAAAAGATCACTTTTTCTCTGCGCGAAACACAGCGACGTAACCGCCGCCTGGCGCCATTTTCACCGAAAGGGGC
>CAYRTN010000098.1:0-6487 GCA_964427235.1 uncultured Chthoniobacter sp.
GGAAAGCGCGGGCTTCTTGGCGAAGAAAATCTCCATCCGCGAGACGCTTTTTTTGGTAGCGCAGCCTTTCGGTGCTTTTTGTTGTTCCACATCATGGATTTTGAGGTTGTTAAAGCCGCGTGAGATTTTAAGTTCCTAGTCTTGGTGGATCGTGGAGAATTCCCCATTCGATGGCTGATTGAAGAACCAAAACAAGTCGGCCACTAAGTAAAAATCCATGGCTTTATTAATCTGGAAAAACGAGGCAGAGAACCCGCGCATTGTTCCTTTGGGGAATGCGGTTCTTTTCATTGGTAGGGATCCGAGTTCAGGCATCTACATTGACGCTTCCGAGATTTCGAGGAATCACGCCTCGATCTCATTTGTGGATGGGAAATACATTTTGAAGGATAATGGCTCCACGAATGGATCTTTTCTAAATGGTTTTCAGACCTCGGAAGGTGTGCTCGCTCATGGTGACGAAATCCGATTCGGGCCCTATATTTTTGCCGTTGATCTGCTGCAAATGTCCGGAGGCCAAGAGCCCGAGGAACCGGCTAGCCTCGAACGCCGTGGCAATGCCTACCGCTCTTCGATGACCTTCAAAGAGCTTAAGGGTCACGAAGATAAAGGGGTGATAAAAATCTTGGTGTCTGCTTTCGCTACTCCGCGCGAGGAACAACCTCTGGAAACGACAACCAAGATTGCAAGAAAATGCCTGCCGGCTATCGGCCCTATCCAATTTCTCTCCCTAGAAGCCCGAGGTGTGCTGAGTGCGATGGGAGCGTTCCAGCAAGCCACTGCCGGAGAAAGGCTCCTCATTCAAGGGGCAACAAGTAGCAGGCTCATTTTTATCATTTCGGGATCGCTGGAGTCGCGCCACAAGGAAGATGGGAAGGACGTCGTCCTCGGGACCGTCGAGTCCGGCGAGTGGATTGGAGAAACGGACATTTTCGAAAACCAACCCGCGTTGTGTTCGATCGAAGCGACGGAGCCTGTGGACTACTGGATCATTACGACGAACGATCTGGAGTTATTCATCAACGACCGCCCCGATGACGGCGCTGTTCTCATGATAGGATTGGCGGCCACACTCGGGCGTCGTTATCGGCAACTGACGAAGATCAGTGGTGCACCCGATGAATCGCATGGGCGCCGCCGCATAGGGATCTACGCCTGGGTGCTGATCGGCCTTATCGCTCTCTGTGTGACCCCTTGGTTTAACTGGAGAAGACTGAGTCTTTCCTATGAATCGACGGAATCCACGAAGACCCATGATCAGATAGAAAAATCCGATCGAAACGAAGCCAAGCTGAAATCGGATTTGGAAGACACGAGGCGGGCTCTGGAAATCAAATCCCTCGAGGCCGAAACCTATGCGAATGAGCTGGAGGCAGCCCAAGCTCACATTGAAAAACTCAAGTCCCAGCGCCAGCCAGCCACTCCTTCACCCAAGGCAAGCGAAGATCCGGAACCCCAAGCATCAACGCTCGCGGCACCAGTAAAGCCCGAGCAACCGCTAAAGCCAACCGCACCTGAGCCAAGCTCAAAATCTCCAACCATCGAATTTCCACCGGAAATCACCTTGACCAAAGAGACGATCGTCAACCTGACCAATGCCGGCAAGAAGATCGGGAACGCGAAATTCCCTCCCGGCAGGAAGTTCGCACCGATCGGGATTGAGGGTGACAACCTCGTGATCAATCTGGGAAATTCGAAGTCATCCATTCCCATCGCGAACACAAACTTTCACGAGGCGCTGGAAAAATTCAAAAGCGAGCAAGGCAAGGCCCGACGCCCCGAAGGGCTCAAAAGAAGTGGGCATGGCCGTCTCGGCCGTGTGGAGACTGGTCCACTTGCTCGCACCCTTACCAGCGGAATGTAGCGGCGTCTCTATGAGCGCCGAATTGTGGTTCTCGGCGGTCACAGACCGCCGCTACAGGATGCTTCCAAAAGCATGCTTCTTTTGGCCTTAGCCTCCGATCTGAGCGCGGTAACCTGCTGCATCATTCAAGGCGGCGAGTTCAGAGGGATCAGAGAGACGAATTTTGTAGATCCACCCTTGGCCAAAGGGATCAGTGTTCAGCAAGGCGGGATCGGCTTCGATGGCTTCATTACGCTCGATCACCTCGCCGGTTACGGGCGAATAAATATCGCTGGCGGCTTTGACGGATTCAACAACGGCGGCCACTTCGCCGGCTTTCACGGTTTTTCCAATCGCAGGAGGCTCTGCAAAAACAATGTCGGTGAGTTCCGCTTGGGCGTGGTCGGTGATGCCGACTGTTCCGGTGTCGCCTTCAACGAGAATCCATTCGTGGGAAGCGGCGTAGCGCAGGTTTTCAGGGATGTTCATGGTTGTTTTTTGTAAAAGGGTTTTTTGACAATGACAGCGCGGAATCGACGATCGCGCACTTCGATTTCCACTTCTTGGCCGATGTCGGAATAAGCCGGCGGCAGGTAGGCCATCGCGATGCCATAGCCAAGCGAAGGAGAAAGCGCCCCGCTGGTCGTCTCGGAGACCGGTTCGCCATTCACATACACTTTGTAGTGCGGGCGGACCGGCGGAGCCTTGTCGAGCACGCGGATCGCGCAGAGTTTGTGTGGAAGAATTGTGGCTTTTTGATCGAGAAGAATCTGACGTCCGGTGAACGCGGTTTTTTTCAGATCCACAAAAAATCCCAATCCCGCCTCCAAGGGCGTGCGATCGGGCGAGAGGTCAGATCCATTGAGCGGGTAGCCCATCTCGAGGCGAAGGGTGTCGCGGGCGCCGAGACCGCAAGGAAAGGCTCCTGCCGCCATGGCTGTATTCCAAGCTTTCGCCGCCTCACTCGCTGGAACAAGCCACTCAAATCCATCTTCGCCCGTGTATCCTGTCGTCGCGATGTAGGAACGACCGGGCTCCATTTCCTCCACCCGATTGCGCTCGCTTGGCATAGGACGATGGAAGATTTTTTCAAAAACCGCTGCCGCAAGCGGACCCTGAATAGCGAGAGCAGCGAAGTCATCACTCCGATTTTCAAACTCCACATTTCCGGAAAGATGCGAGCGCATCCAAGCGGCATCCACTTCGATCATTGAGGCGTTCACGATGAGCAGGAAGCGATCCTCAGCCAAACGGTAAACAATGAGGTCATCAATCACTCCGCCGCGCTCATTCAACAGAAGCGAGTATTGAGCCTGCCCGACGGGCAACTGGGACACGTTGTTGGTCAGCAAGGAGTCTAGCCACGCCGTCGCATCGGGACCCTTCACAAAAAACTCCCCCATGTGCGAAATATCAAAGACGCCGCAAGCCTCGCGCACGGCCTTGTGCTCCTGCAAAATGCCCGTGTATTGCACCGGCATTTCCCAACCCGCAAACTCCACCATGCGCCCGCCAGCGCGGACATGTTCATCGAATAGTGGAGTTCTTTGCATCAAAAAACTATGCGCCAATCCGCGCTTTTCGCGAAGACCTTTTTTGGCCACCAGCAATAGCCACCCCAAAACGGCTTGTTGGACAGAATGACAGAATCGAAGCGTAGCAATGATAGACTGCCATAATGCGAACGTAGTGAATCAATTTCAAAAATGCAGAGAAGTGACTTACACAGCCATTAGCAGTTTACACAAAACAGAAATCCCTCTTTGAATTGCAAATAACTAACCCTCTGTGCTCTCCGTGTCCTTTGTGGTTAATTCTGCTTCTTCGGGTTTAAGAGCAGCATGCCTCCCAATCCTATCCTTTGCCTCTTCCAATGTGGCTGGTAGCAATGCGAGCAATCATCCTCGGACCCTCATGGGAAAACTGTCGCTCTGCAGTGACGACAAAAAGTTCCTCATGGATTCCCGTTTTCAGGGGGAGTTTGTGGAGGCCATAGCGTTTAAGAACGTCGTTGAGAACAGGCTCAAGAACCGGTGCCGCTCCGAGGCCAGAAGCGGCCAGTTCACACATTGCGGCCGCATCGTCAAACTCGGCTCGGATTTGAGGAATGATGCCATTTTCCGCCCACCATCGCTCCAGTTCTCTCCGGAGAGCCGATTCCCGGGTTGGGACCAAAATAGGAAAACCTGAAAGTCCGCGTCGCGGATTGTAAGTTTTTTTGAGTTTGGCTGTGGCCACGAAGTGAACCCCGTATCGTCCCGCTTTGGTGCTGAACAAGACCGTTTTCAACAACGGAGGGGCAGGCTCATTCGCGATGACGATGTCCAGTTGATGTGTGGCCAGTGCTGGAAAAAGTTCACTCGGCAAACCTTCCCTCACCACAATCCTCAAGCTGGGGGCTTCCTCCCAACAACGAACGAGAATATGGGAGGCCAGAAGCTTCGGCACAGCATCGCCAATTCCCAGATAAACTATTTCTGGGCCACCCGCTCCTCCGCGCTGGACGACCTCCACCATTTCATCACCAAAAGCAAAAATGCGTTCGGCATAACGTTTCACCACTCGCCCAGCATCACTCAGAATCAGACTTTTTCCCTCGCGCCGAAAAAGCTCCACTTCCAAGAAGCCCTCCAACTCCCTGACCTGGGCGCTGAGTGTCGGCGCCGAAACATGCAACGCTTCGGTCGCGGCCTTGATTCCGCCTTCGGTTGCAACGGCTAGAAAATACCGCAGATGATGGTAGTTGAGCTGCAGGTTCATAAGTAAAACCCGAACATTATGTTTATATATTCGTTATTTCCACACAAGAAAATTTTCTTATATTTACTCCCATGCAAACAACAGCATTACTTCTATTCGCAGGCACACTGATCCTCTCTCTGTGGGCTTCCTTTCGCGTGAAGGGAGTTTATCGACGGTACGCTGAAGAATCCTCGCTCTCTGGTCTGACGGGCCAAGAAGCGGCGCAGCGCATTTTAGATGAAGAGGGCGTCACAGGTGTAACTATCGAGTCCCAACCCGGCGAACTCACAGATCACTACGACCCGACGCATCGCCGCTTGATGCTCAGTGAGGCCAACTACCATGGCCGCTCCATTTCGGCTTTGGCTGTTTCCGCACATGAGGCGGGTCATGCCATCCAGCACTCCAGGGCCTACATGCCCCTGCACCTTCGCATGGCTGCCGTGGGTGTTACCAATATCGCGAATCAAGTCGTGATGTGGCTTCCACTGATCGGTCTTTTCACGGGATTCGTGACTTCATCGACCGCGATGTATTTCATGGCCTGCGGCTGGGGCGTCATCATGTTATTCAACTTGGTGACATTGCCCGTGGAGTTTGATGCTTCGCATCGCGCGAAACTGGCACTTCGCTCCAGCGGCGTTGTGACGTCCTTCACGGAATCCAACGGCGTGGATAAGGTCTTAAATGCGGCCGCCTTGACCTATGTGGCTGCCTTCATCACCTCGTTGGCCTACTTTATCTGGCATCTCCTGCCTCTTCTCACAGGAAGGAGAGAGGAATAATGACACACCGTCCCATCATCCACAGAAGCGACATTGTGAGAAATCCCGAATATCCCGAGCAGGCCGTTTCCATCGATGAATACATCGAAAACGAAAGCTCCAAGATGTCAGCCGCTCAAATCCGCAAACTGGCGAAATTCACTCCGAAGTTGCGGGAAAAGATGAAAACCGACCAAGCCCAACAGCATTTTGACCTCCAACAAAACACCGAGTTTCTGGTCAGCATCCTCCATTCCCTGCGCGCTCGGAATTGTCGTGATCCGTTACCGTGCGACTTGGCCGAGGCCGGTGTGGCCGCCTCCTATTTACTGAAAAGCGTGGATATCATTCCCGATTTTATTCCCGAAATCGGACTCACCGATGATGCCCGTTTGGTGGCCAGAGTATTTGCAAGAAACCCTAGCCTTCGCGATTTGATAGCTTGCCCTTAGAGTTAATATGAAGATACGGAATGTCCAACCAGCGGGAACTAAAGTCATCGTGACTATCGACTGGGCAGATGGATCTAGAACTATTGAAACATTTGATAGCGCAACCCGTTTCGCCTATTTCCTAAAAAAGTATAATTCTGAAGTGACGCCCTTATCTCCAGAACTTACACATTGTAGTAATAAGAATCCCTAGCGTTCACGACCCAGTCGGACGATCTTAGCTTTATGTCAGAGGTTCCTGTTTATTGGTGGGTCGCATTCAATGCGTTTGTGATTCTGATGTTATTCCTTGATCTGGGGGTTTTTCACCGCAAGGCTCACTGTGTTTCACTGAGAGAAGCCATCCTCTGGTCTGCTGTCTGGATCAGCTTGGCCTTGGCTTTCAACAGCTGGGTTTATTTTGAGATGGGCTCGCAGAAGGCCACGGAATTCTTTACCGGCTACGTTGTGGAGAAATCCCTCTCTGTGGACAATTTGTTCATCATTTCCGTTCTCTTCACTTTTTTTGGGGTACCAGCGATCTATCAGCACAAAATCCTGTTCTGGGGAATTTTTGGCGCGTTGGTGATGCGGGCTCTCATGATTGCTGCTGGCGCAGCTCTGCTGATGAATTTCGCGTGGATCACCTATATTTTTGCGGCCATCCTCTGTTTTACTGGAGTAAAAATGTTCATTGGAACGGATGA
>CAYRTN010000099.1:0-6440 GCA_964427235.1 uncultured Chthoniobacter sp.
CGTTGATTTTTTCCATCAACCGCCGAGCGGCGATATTGTATTTGTCAATATTCAGTGCTTGTTCGCAGCGTTTGAAGGCGAGATCGTATCGACCCGAGTCAAAAAATCCCGAGCCCTCACTGAGTAGTTTTTTGACTTCTTCGAAGCGTTCGACGTGTTGATGAGTAAGAGTGCTTCGGTCTACGAACCCCTGCGGATCAATAAGCTTGCTACGGAGGGAGAGTGCCGGTCCGTAATTCGGATTGTAACGCTCTTCGAGAACAACATCGACGGTGGTGCGGGCGTCAGCGTATCGACCTTCGGAAACGCGTTGCTTGGCCAGCTGGACAGCGGCTTTTGAAAAGCCATCCAAGGCGGCTTGGCGGGTCACCTCCAACGCCGAACCCCCACGAGGAAGGATGTCCACGGCACTTTTATAGAGTGAGAATGCCGATTCATAGTCCCCATCCTTCATTTGCGCATCGGCTTTGGATACGAGACTCGCGGCGTAAGTTTTTTTCTGCTCCAGAGTCTGGATCTGACGCTCAACCGTGCCTTGAACGCCTGGATACTGTGCGGAGAGCGGGCTAATGAGTGCGGCTGAGACCGCTAAAACGATAAGCCTTGCGTGAGAGCTGGTCATGAGATTCAGGGTGCTGGGCTGGAGGATTTCGACAAAGTGGAGGTGGTTCCGGTGGCGACGTCTTGTATCTTGGCCTCCGTGGAAGAAATATCAATCAATTTGAGTTTGGTATTAACGTCGGGCTTGATGGTAAATTCCTCGCCTTTCTGAAGTCGGAATTTTTCGTTGGTCAGGACGTTAAAAAACTCACCAAAAGATGTGGGGTCATTAGTTTCTTTTTTGACCACAAGGACAATGGTGACCTGAGTTTCCGTGTTTTCGACAGTCAGCTCGGAAAGATCTATAGGGACTCCGTTTTTTTCACCTTTTTTCGGGGCATAAGCGATAATTTTATAGGGAGCCCCATCGATTGTCTCGTTGAGTTTCTTGAATTGGGTTCGCGCATTATTGGCGTTAATTTGAAACTCCTTGCCTTCGCCATCGGGGTTGCCTTTAAAAACGAGCATAAAGGGTTTTTGCTCGAATTTAACAAAGCGGAGCTTTGTGAATTTGGGAGGAGTGGCGGCTTTGTTCTTGGGATCGGATTTGGCATTATATTCCTCCAGATTTGTAAAGCCATCCCCGTCGGCATCCTGATCTTTAACATTGGCATCCGCGTAGTTAAGGCCGAATTTAATGAGCCAGGCGTTGGTGATGGGCGGGTGAAGTTGTTCCTGGCCCTCGATGGGATCGATGAGTTTATCGCCTTTTAAGATGAAGAGGCGAGAGACAAGAAGTTTTCCGCGTTCTTCATTTGATGGGGATTTTTCGTTCCATAAAAAAGGCTTTTCGGTAATGACCTGGGCCTCCTCAATGGCAGTCGTTTCTGCCGGGGTGGCCTTGGATTTGTTTGTGGTATTTTCGCTGGCTGTCGGAAGTGAGGAGATGAAGCCAGAGCTCTCCAAATACAAAAATGCAGCATTGAGCATGAAAAGAGCCGTGCAAACTCCCAATATCACCGTGTCGTAGTTCTTTTTAACCCAGTCCATGATTATTGTTTCTTAGGGAGCTCGGGGTCAACGTTTGGAAAGTCAATGATTTCCAGAGACAAGTCGGTCTTTACAGATTCATTGCCAAGGAGGACCTGCAGAGAAGTCGGGTTTTTATCTTTGCTGGGGATAGCTGGGTCTTTTTTCGATGGGGCGGCGGGTTTGGTGTTTTCCATCGTGAGGGAGCGAATGATCAAAAAAGCATCGCTTTTTGGTATCATATTGATCGCAGTACGCGTTTTGTCCTGTGAGGCGGTAATGGAGAGTTTAAACGTGGTTTTGAGGATTGGGGTTTTTGGAGTCGGCGATGGTTCAACGGATTTCTTGGGAGCAGGAGTCGGCGTGGGAGTCGGCGTTGCAACGGGGGGAGCTTCCCTTTCTAGGCTGTTGATGGCTTCCACGGGGAGGGCAAGTAGGCTTATTAGGAGTTTTTGAAGCACCTTGAAGTCGCGATTGAGGGAGGGAGCGGCTTCGGGAGCGGGCAACTGGGATTGGTATTCGTCAAAACCGAAAAAGAATTTTTCAGGCAGTTTGATGTTATTGCTCTGTGCTGATTTGCGGAGATCGTTAACACCCTCGCGAAGCTTGTCCTGAAACTCTTGGGGAGTGATGGGCTCAAGGGGAGCTTCCATTTTGGACATCCGATCTTGGAGTTCCTTAAGAGCTTTGATGTACTTTTTGTTGCCCTCCGAGATGATCTTTAGATTATCAGCGGTAGGGTAGGGCGACTTCTTTTGCAGGGAGGAGAAATTTGTGTTTTCTGAAGTCAATGACTCGAGCGCGGCGCTATAGGTGGTATAGGCTTCGCTTGCGAAATAAGAGATCGCGACCATTATCAACAGGCACACTAGCAATATGGAAGAAAGGATAGGGTTTTCTTTGAACCAATTCATGGCAAAGCGATGGGTTGCTTAAGTGGAAGAACGAGAGTGTACCCGTAAGCCCAATTTTCTCCGGTGGGTGTGGTTCGCTGGGTGATGATCTTCGACTTATCCTGCCCCATGGCAAATGTGGAAGCTTCTAGCAGTTTATCATAAAACTCATCTATAACGAGGGCGCCCTTTTCATTGGGAGGATTATCTAAATACAGGCCATTGACTTCTACTGCTGTTATCGCTGAGACGGGCGGTGGCGGAGTAGGTGTTGGTGCGCCTTTGAGCGGCTTAGCTGGTTCGTTGGTTGGAGCGAGGGTTCCAATCACAGGCTTGAGTTGAGTGACCCAAATGTAGCGTTTAGGAATTTTATCAGCGAGATCCTCCAAGATTTCAGTCCAAGCGGAACGTTCTCTTGCCGCAACGAGAAGGGGGGAGGCATCCTCAATAAGGGCTTTTTGTTGCGCGGTGACATTATCGATATTCGCGGCAAGGGTCTTAATTTGAGAGGACTTGTTTTTGAACTCGGAAAGTTTGGTTTCGATGACAGTGCTTGCTTGGGTGAAGTAAAGCCACCAGAGCAGAGGTATGAGAGCCATGAGAATGGCTGACATAACAAGCCTCGGCGCGCGGCGTCCCATGTCTTGAGCTCGGATCGCACTCGGCGAGCGAAGGCTCATTTCGAGTGGGCAGTTTCCAAGCGAGCGGAGGGCGGATCCAACTAACTCTCCCAGTCCCCCAGAGCAGATACCGGTTGTTTGGGCTACAGACTCTTCGGTGGCGATCACATTCTTGATCGGGTGGAAAAAATCGACGGGGACTTGGAGTTTTTCTGTAAAAAACTCGATCGCATAAGGGAGCTCGGCGCAACCACCGCAAAGGTAAGCGCGCAATGGGGAACTGCCTCCCTGAGTGGTGCGGTAGAAATTAATGGATCGCGCGATTTCAGCATGAAGTCGCGTCATTGTGTTGCGGATCACTTTTGCGAGCTTGGCCGCAGTCGGATCTTCCGGTTCCGCATAGGCTCCTCCAAGGCCAACGCTTCCCTTTTCGATCTTCAGCATCTCCGCAAGCGTGATGTCTTGGCTGAACTCTTTTGCGATGGCGGAGCTGATGCTATTTCCTGCAATGGGGATGCTGCGGTTAAACATCCTGTCACCCTCACAGAATATCAAGTTGGTCGTACGCGACCCAATGTCTATGAGGAGAGAGCAGCCTGATGCATCGGGGTAATTATAACGAAAGGCATTATAGAGCGCAGTGGGCGCTACATCGATATTCCAAGCGTTCAGGCCTCCTCGGGAGATGGAATCAGCTATCTCCGAAAGTGTGTCGGCCTTTATAGCTAGGAGGGCTACATCCCAGATATGATCACGGCACGCCCCCATGATCTGGTAGTCCCAAATCACATCATCAATAGGGAAGGGCACATTCTGCTGGGCTTCAAAGGCGATGATCGAAGTGACATCCTCCGGGGTCGTGCCGGGAAGTTTGACAAATCGAGAAAAAACAGCCTGAGACGGGAGAGTGACATGGACGCGAGTGCCTGCCTTGATTTTCAAAGCCGTGCGCAATTCCTTGACGACGGTTTCAATCTGCATCGGACGCGTGGCATCCGCAGCAGGATCAACGAGGAGGTCCGATTTGCGGAAGGCAACCAGCTTCAATCCCCCATTTGACAATGCTTGAAATTCCGCCAAACTGACGGTCTGCATTCCGAGATTGAGAGCAAAAATACTATCCCTTCGCGCCATATTTAGACAAAGAATCTAGTTGCCGCTTTTTGTCTTGGCTGGAAGGTAGTAATCCCAAGAAAGGGCAGAAAAAGGAGTGCTGTCCTTGGCTAGCACGCGGCCGGCGACAACCGACTTGGGTTGCGCTTCGCTGTCCCACCAACCAGGTTTTCCCTTCATTGTGTATGGATCCACAACGCCGCTCTCATCCGAGATGGTGACGCCGATGTCGATGATGGCTTGCTGCGTCGTTGTGGGTGGTTTGCCCTCGAAGTAAAAGGCTAGAGTTTGCGGGGTCACGAATGCGGCGGCATGAAGGCCTCTTGATATCGGAGCTTCAGTTTGGGTGATGGTGCCTGTGAGCAAAGTGGGCTTGCCGTCCTTGGTGATAGAGGCGTTGTTGAGAAGAATGTAATAATTAAAAGTGAGGTCGCCCGAAAACTTCGGTGCATCAGGAGCGGTGTCCTGGCGATCAAATGTCACATCAATCTCCATCCATTGACCTGGCTTGCCGGTTGTGCGTTTCGCGTGACCGCCTGCTATTTGGGGCGAGTCAACGAAATCGGCTTCAACTTTTTTTACTGAGTAGTTTTTAGCGGGGTTCGCTTGGAGCGATGTGGCCAAAGCGAATAACAAAACGCTGCATAGCGAAATTAAGTGGGGAACGCATTTTTTCATGGCTTAGTTAATATACTTTTTTCATGGCCCATGTTGGACCAACAATCTGCGATTTATACTTTTCCTCGGAAAAATTCAATAGTTTCCCGGATGCCTTTGTCGAAGTCCACCTTAGGTTCCCAGCCCAGCAAATTGCGGGCGCGGGTGATATCAGGTTGACGGACCTTGGGGTCATCGACAGGGAGAGGTTTGTGCTCGATCTGGGACGTTGTGCCAGTGATGCGACGTATTTCCTCGCCAAACTGACGGATCGTCATTTCGCGTGGGTTGCCAATATTCACCGGCTCGTGAAAGTCACTCATCATAAGGCGGAAGATGCCGTCGATGAGATCGGATACGAAGCAAAAGCTGCGGGTCTGACTGCCGTCGCCGAAGATTGTCATGGGCTCGCCTGTGAGGGCTTGTCCAATGAAAGCCGGCACTACGCGACCATCATTGAGGCGCATACGGGGACCGTAGGTATTAAAAATACGAACGATGTGGGTGTTCATCTGATGGAAGCGATGGTAGGCCATCGTGATGGCTTCCGCGAAGCGTTTCGCTTCATCGTAAACCCCACGCGGCCCGATCGGATTCACATTGCCCCAGTAATCTTCTGTTTGAGGGTGAATGAGCGGATCGCCGTAGCATTCCGAAGTGGAAGCCAGAAGAAACGAAGCGCCCTTTTCTCGAGCGAGTCCGAGGGCATTATGCGTGCCCAGCGAGCCCACCTTGAGAGTCGGGATCGGGATTCTCAGGTAATCGATCGGGCTGGCCGGACTTGCAAAATGCCAAACGTAATCCACTTTGCCGGGAACAAAGATATATTCCGTGACATCGTGGCGGATGAATTTGAAATCCGGGTTGCCAGCGAGGTGTTCGATATTGGCGACATTCCCAGTGATGAGATTGTCGATGGCGATAACGCGATGTCCCTCTTTGAGCAGGCGATCGCTGAGGTGGGAGCCGAGAAAGCCCGAGCCACCAGTTATGACGCTTGTTGGTTTAAGGGATGTATCGGCCATAGGTAAGATCCTTAGGAATTATAAGCGGCTTGAGCGCCCTTGAGATTCTTCTTTTGAATCCATGGCATCAAGGAGCGGAGGCGCTCGCCGGTTTTTTCGATCGGGTGCTTCTCACCATCCTTGAGGAGGGAGTTGTAGCGCTTGTAACCGCCTTGGAATTCCTTGATCCAATCCTTCGCGAATTTGCCAGACTGAATGTCTTTAAGGGCCACTTTCATGCGTTTTTTCACCGATGCATCGATGATTTTTGGTCCTACGCTCACGTCGCCCCACTTGGCTGTCTCACTGATCGAGAAGCGCATGCCAGCGATACCGGACTCGTTCATGAGATCAACGATCAATTTAAGTTCATGCAAGCATTCGAAGTAAGCCATCTCGGGAGAGTAACCGGCCTCGATGAGTGTCTCGAATCCAGCCTGGACGAGAGCGGAGCAACCGCCGCAAAGAACAGTTTGTTCACCGAAGAGATCGGTCTCGGTCTCTTCTTTGAAAGTGGTTTCCAAGACGCCGCCACGTGTGCCGCCGATGCCCTTAGCCCAAGCGAGAGCGATCTTTTTCGCATC
>CAYRTN010000100.1:0-6367 GCA_964427235.1 uncultured Chthoniobacter sp.
TATCGCTCATGGCCGGAAATGATTGCGACCCTCAGCGGATCGTAAAGACCTTTTTAACAGCAGGGGGAAGTTTTTTGATGTTGATCAATGGCCGGTTGCGGAAAACAAACAAAAGATCCGATCTTTGAGGTGCTTCTTCAATTGTGGCGAAAGAGATCTCAAATAGCGGAGTTTTTTCTAAAACTATAAAAAATTCCTCGTGCCCTCCCAAAAGCGACTTGAGTCATGAGTTAAAGGATTCCGTAAGACGTAAAAAGTTCAGACATTCTTGTTGAGGTTGAAGGTCTGCGTAATCTGCGCCATCCGCTCATGTCAAATACTCCCGAGGCTTCCAGGTTAGCTGAGAACTGGTTGAGCAATTGGAGGGATAAAAGTTTTTATAAAACTCAAAATGGAGCCAATTCGGGGTTGACCCCATTGAATAAATTGTTAGAAAGCGCAGGATGCGATTGTCCGTTTTTATTCGATTTAAAGACTTCAAAAAATATGTATTGTCTGCCTTTCTTGGGCTGATGTTGATCGGGACCGTCGTTGCCGAATCGCAGTCGACATTAAGCGGGAGGGTCGAAGCACTGTTCCGCGACCTATTCTACGACAAACCCGCTTCGACTCCCGCGCAAACTAAGGAGGTGACGAGTCAGGGATCGCTTATTGCCGCACAGAAGTCAGGCCAAGCTCTCGTGATCGCGAGAATCGCGGACCGTTCCATTCCTCAAAATTTTGCAACTAAGCTCGTGCAGCAGTTCCTTGCTAAGGCTACAAATCCCGGAATTAAGTTTGTAACAATTGAGGATTTGACGGGCACCGCTAAAGAGGCTCTTCAGTCCAAAACTGGAGATGGCGGAATGTTAGAATTTTCCTCAAACCAGCAGGCTCTGCAGTTTGCTGCTTCTCAGGGGATTCCTGCTGTAGTCACACTAAGTGTTGAGAGTTTAAATGTCCGTCCCGCCCAGACTGCGGCGGGCATGCTCCTCGGATCGGCTCGCGGAACGGTGTCTTTGGTTTCAAATGCGGATGGGGCTCGCAGTCAGTCTGGTGACTATTCTGCCGGAGCGAGGAGTTTTAATGAGCAACAGATATCCGAAAAACTGATCCAAGATCTCGCGGCAGGACTAGCTAGTCAGGTATCTTCATGGCAGCCACCAACTGCCGCAGAGGGAATAGGATCGATTTGCGAGGTTCATGCTAAAGTGGACGGGCTGAGCATGCCGTCCTTTGATATGGCCAACGGGGTCCCGAGTTTCAGCAACCAGAGTGTTCCGGTTTTCGCCTCGGGCGCCACGGTTGAGCTTGATGGCATCCTTGTAGGTCAGACCCCATGCGCCATCCAAGCAGGCAGAGGAATGCATGAGCTCCAGATCACGCGCGAGGGACTCAAGCCCTACGCGGCGACAATCAATCTCACCGGCCAAAACCGCTACGATGTTGTTCTTGTTCCCTCGGACGAGACTTTGGAAAAGTTTAACAAACAGCTTGCCTACATCAGGCAGCTCGACATGACGCAGAAGGTCAATAATGCGGAGGTTGAGGTTCTAGAGGGGTATTCTAAAATGCTGCGTCAGAGTGGATTCAGGGTGGATCAGAGGTCTGTCAGTGACTGGGGACATCTTTCGGTCGATCGTGAGGACCCGGCTAATAAGAAATAAATTCCATGAAATATAAACTTTCTAATCGATACCTTGCCCAGACAGCAGTGATTGTGGCTCTACTTGCATCTGGGAATGCGAGAGGCCAAAACTCCCAAGCTCCTAAAATCCAAGTGATTCAATTGGAAAAACTAGAGATTAATGAGGGATTGATCACGGATGAAATAGCCAAACGTTTTAACTCAAAAGTTAAAAAGCCGAAAGTGACAGGGGAGGTTTCGGCAAAGGATACCATCCAAGTAAATGACAACCAGATCAGCCGGGAGGTAAGAGTCAAGGTCGATACGAAGACGGATTCTACGGAAATCGACAACTTGAGGGCGAGCGTGGAAGACCGCATCAAAGGAGCCTTCGCTGCAACCCTAGCTCAGGAGATGAGTGCCACAAAACTAATGCAACTAGCAGTTCGCGATAAGTCGCTTGATGCTCTCAAAAAAGAATGGCAAGTGAGCGAAGAGCTTGGCAAGCCGACCGATGCGGCGCCTGATATGAGTGTTCAGCAGGCCGACTACATTGCGACAGCGAAGATCACAGATTTTGTAACGGATCGCAAAGTAATGGGCAATGAGGAGGCTGCAATTTGGTCCAACTCCATTTCAGCAACTCTTGAAATTACCAAGGTGAATGGAGGCACCAAGAAGGTTATTACCGAGTCCGTCGCTGAGGGAGGCAAGGGGCGCAGGGGTGTTGGGGGAGAAGCGGCCAATTTCAATGCCCAGCAGATTCAGAACATCACACAAAAGCTTTCAAAACGACTAGCTGAAAGGATTCTCGACAATTACTCGCCGCCCAAGATCGTAGCCCGGCGAGGTCTCCTAATCATTATTGATCGTGGCGAGGCTGCCGGAGTCAAGGTAGGGGACAGCTACAAGCTGATAGAGCGAGTAGATAGCACTTTTGGGACAGACGCCGGATTTCCCTTGGGAAATGCAACGGTGGAGATGGTCAACGAGGACACGTCCAATCTTCGTCTCGATCCAAATGTTCCTGAGTTTAGCGATGCTAGCAAAATAACCGTACAGAAAAATAACCCGCAGTCCCAACCCACAAAACCTCAAACGAAAAAACCATGAATAAAAAACTAATTGGAAGGATTGCTCTTGCAGCGCTTCTTGGAAGTCCACTTCTTCTCACTTCTTGCGCCAGTCGCGGTTTGCGTGGCGCACAGGGAGCCTATCGATCTGGTTCGATTGCTAGTGCAGTCAGCGCTATCAATTCGTTGGCCTCAAAGGAAAAAGAGGGAGCTCGGGACAGCGAGTTGGTATTTGTAGAAAAGGGCAACATCAACGCCACCGCAGGAAATGCCGAACAAGCCAAGCAGGGGTATATTCAAGCCGACCATTCAATCGAGAAGCATCTCATGGCCTCTAAGATCCAGCTTGGAAATGAGGCTGGAGCTTTGCTTGTCAACCTCAATTCGATGCCTTATCATACTAGCCCTGCTGAGCGCTTGATGGCGGCTTCCTATTTAGCGACTGCACTGCTGCAAACCGGCGATCTTACGGGGGCTAGGTCTGCTATAAAATTAGCAAAGAATCGCCAACTCCAGATTAATGAGGAGTTCAAGAGGCAGATTGAGAAGGACCAAGCGTCCCTACGTCAGGCAGTAGAGAGCGACCCCAAGATGCAGATCAAACTTGATGAAGGAAAGATCGCGCAGCAGACAACCAGTCTTCAGTCTGCAGTTGCCCAGTTTCACCCCTACAACGATGGCTTGAGCGTTCCGTACGCAGAGGCGCTTGCCGGGGCCATTCTTGGAAGCGGCCAGAATGCTGAGAAGCAGCGAGCAAATGAGTCGTTTAACAATGCCCTAAAGGCAAATCCGAGCTGCAGCAGCCTCAACAAGGCCATCAGTTCCTCCCCGAATAGTACCACGCACATTTTCATTGAGGACGGACTGGCTCCGCAACTCGGATCGACTCGGTTCGACATCCCAATCTACATCAATGGGGCCCTAACCACTCTTTCGGCTGCATTCCCAGTCTTTGAGCCTACGCCACTCACGGGGGGGCTTGCTTCCGTCAAAGTAGGTGGGAGCGAAGTAAATGCCAATGTCATATGCGATTTTGATCGTATTGCAGGCGCGGAGTACCACCGCAAGATACCTGGTACAATTGCCCGTACAATGGCTTCCTCTACCCTCAAAGCCGCTGCCGGTATTGCTAGCCAACTTGTTGCAAAAGAAGCAGGTGGCGATTACGGTGGGCTTATTGCTGGAGGAATTGGGGCTGCATCAGTTATTTACAATGTTGCTAGTGCGCAAGCCGATCAGCGAATCTGGTCAACCCTTCCAAAACAAGTCCGATATGCCTGCGTCGGAACCCCATCTGGCGGAATGGTTGAAGTAGGCGGAAAGACCATCAAGCTACCTTCGGGCGGGAGTAACCTTGTGATTGTCCGGGTCATTAATGGACAAGTGTTTGCAAGGGTTGCTGCTTTATAAGATTATAAGGCGATGAATTTCAGATGGTTTATACGCTGTTTCCTGTCGGTTTGTTTGGTGGCTTATGGGAGTCTTTGCGCCGAGGCCTCTTATAAGGAGGTACAGAGTTGGTCCAATTCCAAGGGGGGGCAAGAATTTGGGTTCTATGTTAACTGCTGCGCTGGCGCACCATTCCGCTACGATCCAAGAAATCCATTCCTGACCGAGATTACGATGGTTAAAAACTCAGGAGGCTTTGTCACCATTCAAGGAAAGATCACAAATAACGCCTTTTGGAGAAAGACCTTTAGGATACGTTGGGAGTGGAAATCCCTAAACGGCTTGATGTCCACGGCACCGTCAAATGCGGCGCTGACCATGGTGACGCTCGCGGGAAAAGAGCAGGAAGTCATTCAGGGAACCTCAACGGTTCCGAACCCAACTGGTGTCGTTTTGACATTATTTCCACACGCAAAATAACCGAAAAAGAAAAAAAATTAAACGATCAATATCATTCCAACATATGAAAATCAGAATCCAATTCCTCCTACTCTTGTCCTCAATGTTCCTGCTTGGAGCTTGCTCCTCTGTAACCAAGGTTAGTAGTTCGCAGTTTCGCACGACGATGGGGCTTGATCCTCAAGATATCGAGGAGACCTCATCCCAGATGGCTCAATCCATGCTTGCGGCCAACGTATTGACGGCTAAAGGCTCGGAGGGGCGCTCAATTATCGCGATTTCCACGTTTAGGAATAATACGGCCCTCTATGACTTTGATCCGAATCTCATCTTCAATCCCATCCGCGTGACCCTCAACAAGTCTGGAGTGGCTTACTGCTATGTCACAAATGATGTGTATGTTTCACGCAACCGTGCCGCAGTTTATCATGAGAACCAAGTCCGCGATTTCCTCGGAGAAGGAGACCATCTCTCTTCCGGTCCAAAACCACAGTACTCTGTGACATTGGAACTAATCGAAAATGCGGGATACGTGGGAAACACGACGCAGAAACAGTATCAAATCCACATGACGCTAAATAAGATAGGAAGTGGACTTGCAATCTGGGAAGACATTAAGCCTGTAAATAAGTTAGGCCGGAGAGCCGCGATCGGATTTTAGACACATTATAGGGTTTATGTTTGAAAAAAAGTCCTCTGAAACAACGTTCAGCGGCTACTTTGAAAAAACAAAAAAATCGCCAAGCATAGGGATGTTATTGGCGATCCTTTTCATGCTTGTTTCGTTGAGAGGCTTGGCCGCAAACAGGTTGTATTCTTATGCAGAAAGCCCGCGCAGAATGGGGGATCTTGAAAAACTGGAGATCGAGGAGATGAGCGTTCGATCGGACTCCAGTGTGAGCAGGGAGAAAAAAATCCAGCTCCTACGGGAGATCTAGCAAAAACAAAGGGAATTAGAAGGCAAACACATCCCGCCTGCGCTAAATGAGCCCCAGAAAATCAGCGCAATTCAAAACAAGCAATTGGCGATGCAATTCACACCAATGAAACATCCCAGAGCGGGTGGGGTGGCGACGAAATCCGCGAGTTCTGACAACACGATTTCCAATGACAGCCTGATCTCGCTCTCAAAAGCCATTGTCAGCATTGTTCATCAAAGAATGTATGTTTTTTCGGCTGACAAGCATTTTCGAGAATACCCCATATCAACGTCAAAATACGGTATAGGTGACGATTTAAACTCCTATAAAACTCCGACGGGGCTTTTTAGGATTCATAGCAAATTTGGAGAAGGTTTGAAACTTGGAACAGTTTTTAAAGCCAGACAGCCAACGGGTGAGGTTGTGGTTCCCAATGCCAAGGATCGTGATCCAATAGTAACGCGAATTATTTGGTTGGAAGGGCTGGAAAACTCAAACCGGCATGCCTTGGAAAGATGCATTTATATACACGGAACTCCACAAGAGAGAGACCTTGGGCGCCCATCCAGTTTCGGTTGCGTTCGAATGGCTTCCAAAGATGTGGCCAAGGTTTACGAAATGCTTCCAGAACAGTCCCGCGTGGCCATTCTGGATGAACTCGACAAAGGAACTCTCAAAAAATTGCACTATGTCGAAGAAGAGATAGGAATTGCAGAGTAGGACCTGGTAAATGGGGGGAGTCACCAGAGTGACATGGAGGGATGTTGTGGATTCGGCGCCCCGATCAACAATGAAAAATTGTCCCCATTATTCCGTTTTGAGGGGGCGACTAACCAAAAACCATTGGCAGGCGCGGGGCAGGAGAAAGAGGGAAATCATGCCATCGATGAGGAGGCCGAGGGCGCAGGTTTGCCCGAGGG
>CAYRTN010000101.1:0-487 GCA_964427235.1 uncultured Chthoniobacter sp.
CTGCCTCAATGTCATTTTTCTCGACGACCAATCCTGTGGTGTAAAAATAACCGATAGCCGAAGGTGCCTCACCGTGGCCTAGCTCATTGGCTTTGCGAAATAGATTCAGAGCTTTTTCTGGATCTTTCGTATCTTTATCCCCATGAAGGAGTTTAACGGCTAAATTATATGTGCTTTGCGCGCTGGTGGATGCCGATTCACTTGGTGTCGCTTCTGGGGAACTTGCGATTGTTGGGCAAATAGAAAAAGCCAGAGAAATAGTGGCAATAAGTGCAGGTTTCATCGAGATGGATAGTAGCGGATCGCAGTATTTACTGCCCCATCTATTTTAAAACCGCTGTTATCCACGGCAAGTTTCGTTGTTGTTACAATTTTGTCACAAAAAATGCGACGGGATTTCGTTACTTCGGATACGCTGTGGTCCACCGTTTGGGATGACTTGGATAGGGACGGTGAGGAACTGGAGCAAGAAATCCCCGCCACAGCA
>CAYRTN010000101.1:497-6351 GCA_964427235.1 uncultured Chthoniobacter sp.
AGGATGGAAAGACGGAGTGAGTGCCATCCGATGCATATTAAAGTACGGTATATTCGGCTAAAAAAAGGCAACTTGACGGCTCCGCTGAAAGGGAAACTTCCAATAATGCCACAAATTGAAGTCGAAAAAAATCCCCGCCACAGCACGAAGCTGCGACGGGGAGAGGTTGGCACCTGATCGTCAGCATCCCCAATCTGCGCATCGGAGTCAATGCTCTAGAACCAATCGGATGAAGGAATTCATCTCAATTTGCCAAGATCCGCTTGCAAATTAAGGGCACTTTGCAGGCAGGGAAGTGGTGAAATCATTTTCGCATATTTCCTCACCCCACCCTAGATCGAGATTCTATGGGCTTCTAAGGGTGGTGGAGCCTAGGGGATTCGAACCCCTGACCTCCTCAATGCCATTGAGGCGCTCTACCAACTGAGCTAAGACCCCGCTTGCGAGGGATTCCGAATATGCTGGAAAACAATTTTAAGATCAAGAGCGAATCTTCGCTAAAGTTGCAGCGCCAATGATTCCAGCGTCGTTCTGCATCTTCGCAGCCTCGATCGGGACCTTTGTCTTTGGGGTCAGATAGGGGAGGAACTTGTCGGCTTTTTTACTGATGCCGCCGCCGATGAGGAAAAGCTCGGGGGAAAAGAGTTTCTCTAGCTCCGCTAGGTATTCACTGACGATGCCGGCCCACTTTTTGAACGACATGTTTTTCTTCTCGCGGATGCGCTCGGATGCTCGAAGTTCGGCATCCTTTCCACGGATTTTGAGATGGCCGAATTCGGTGTTCGGTAGGAGGACTCCATCGCAAAAAATGGCGGACCCGATGCCGGTGCCGAATGTG
Source organism: uncultured Chthoniobacter sp. (assembly GCA_964427235.1). Taxonomy (GTDB): domain Bacteria; phylum Verrucomicrobiota; class Verrucomicrobiia; order Chthoniobacterales; family Terrimicrobiaceae; genus UBA967. The sequence goes on from CAYRTN010000101.1 coordinate 1,336, forward strand.
AGAAGAATCACGACACCATGTCGTCCGACTCCGGCACCGAAGCGCATTTCGGCAATGCCTGCAGCGTCGGCATCATTTACCACGGTCACCGGTCCACCGAGGTGTCGGTGGAAAAGCTTCGAGGCATCGACGTTGATCCAGGATTTATCAACGTTTGACGCAGAGTGAATCACCCCATTTTTGACGATGGCGGGGAAGGTGATACCGGTCGGCCCTTTGTAATGGAAATGTTTTGCGATCTGCGCGACGACATTCGTGACGGCATGCGGATTTGCTGGATGCGGGGTTTCGATCCGAAAACGTTCTTCAGTGAGTGCGCCGGTTTTGACATTCACAGGCGCGCCCTTGATGCCGGTGCCGCCGATATCGATGCCGAGGATGATATTTGTATTGGGGGTTCGCATAGAGTTTTCCTCATCACCTCAAGGATGTCTCTTTGCGTCAAGGCTGGCCTTTGCAGAGAGCGCATTTTCCGTGTAGAGGTGGATTATGTCATCGATGCACATTCCGCTCCGCTCCGAAGTTCCTGAGTCTGATCAATGGGATCTCAAGCCACTTTTTAATTCCGCTGCAGATTGGGAGAAGGACTTTCTTCGCTTACAGGAAACATTCGAGGGGATAGCGAAGTTCCGGGGTCATTTGGGAGATTCCGCCAAGTCGCTGGCTGAAGTCTTGGAGTTTGAAAAGCAAATCGATCTCCTCACGGATCAGCTCAACCAGTATGCGGCTCTTTGCACGGCTGGAGACAGTTCGGATGCGGAGGCCCTTTCTCGCGAGGCGCGTTTGGACAGTCTGCTCGTGAGGGTGGGGGAGGCGTTCTCGTTTATCTCTCCGGAGATTCAAGCGATCTCGGATGAGAGGTTTGAGGAATTTCTGGCTGCTCCTGATTTGGCGGATTGGACGATCCCTCTTTGCAAGCTTCGCCGCCGCAAATTGCACACGCTGGCAGCCGGTGAGGAACGCTTGCTGGCGCTCGGATCGGCTGCGATCCGTGGACATAGCGAGACTTTTTCTCAGCTCACGAATGTGGACATGAAGTTTGGGCGATTGAAGGATGCCGAGGGGAATGAGCGCGAGTTGACGCAGAGTTCCTTTTCTTCATTTCTTCAACAGCGCGATCCGCAAGTAAGGAAAGCGGCATTTCATCAGTTTTACGACGAATTCAAGGACCACCAATTCACTCTGGCGGCGAGTCTGGCGAGTTCCGTTCGTGCTGATGTGTTTCATGCACGGGCGAGGAATTATCCTTCGGCTCGCGAAGCCGCTTTGTTCAGCGATGACGTGCCGGTGAGTATCTACGATAACCTGATCTCGACTGTGCGAGGGAATCTGGATGCCCTATTCCGCTATTTCGAGCTGCGTCGCCGTGTGCTCAAGCTCGATGAGATTCATCATTACGACACCTACGTGCCGATGGTGGAAAACATTCAAACGAATATACCCTGGGACGGCGCTGTTCAGCAGGTGATGGATTCCCTGCATCCGCTGGGTGCGGAATATACCTCCACCCTCGCTCACGGCTTGCAGGCTGGACGTTGGTGCGACCGCTATGAAAACAAAGGCAAGCGAAGCGGGGCGTTTTCCTACGGCACATTCACAAGTCCGCCTTACATCATGATGAACTACAAGGCCGACGTGTTTTCGGATGTTTACACGCTGGCACACGAGGCCGGACATTCGATGCACACTTGGTATGCTAGGGGCACGCAGCATTACCAGAATTACGGATACCCGATATTCTTGGCCGAGGTGGCATCGACCTTCAATGAGATCCTTCTCACCGAGCATCTGCTCCAAAAAACAACAGATACCAAGATGCGGGCGTATATTTTGAACCGCCAGATTGATGACTTGCGAGGCACAATCTACCGCCAGACGATGTTCGCGGAGTTCGAGCGCGAGGCTCATGCGGCCGAGGAGTCCGGCGAGGCCCTGACGCTTGATGGCTTTAAAAAGATATATCGTGGATTGTTGACCGCTTATTTCGGTCCACGCTTCGTGATCGACGAGGAACTTGAGATCGAGTGCCTACGAATCCCGCATTTTTACAGTGCATTTTACGTCTATAAATATGCCACTGGCATATCAGCGGCGGTCGCCCTGGCTACTCAGGTGCTGGAGAGCGGTGATGCGTCAAAGTATATTGATTTCCTCAAGAGTGGAGGCAGCCGATTCCCTGTGGAGACACTGTGCCAGGCCGGAGTGGATATGAGCTCGCCAGCGCCGATTCAAGCGGCTCTGGATCTGTTCTCCCGACGCGTTGCGGAATTGGAGAGCCTTATTGGCTGATTTTTTGCCGCCAAGCCTCATCGCACATCACAGCGCAAAATCCTTGATGGAGGAGCCCTGAGTCGGGGCTTGTCTTCATTCGGGCAGTCGGTCGGTAACTGGCGCAATAGGCGGCATGGCACAGAAACGAACCACCTCGATTGACGCGCTTGGCGGCGAGGGGTTATTCGGCGGCAAATCTGTCAGTGGGGCCTTGCGGATTGACGATCATTTCTCCTGAGGAGGCTTGGATTTTGTAAGTGTCATTCCGATACCAGTCGGAGTACCTATGCCCATACATTCCCGATCATTTTGTAAAGACCGTAGACATTGGGTTCGAAGGAGCGGAGAGGACAGGATAGTGCTTAAACAACAAGAGGCTTGGGTGTTGTGGAAATAACTATTTTGATGTGAAATTTCCAGTTAGACCGATCCATGTGGCGATTTGGTTTCCGAAAAAGACGAGGGCGATTGTGACAGCGGTGAAGTAGAGGAGGCTTACGATTCCCCAAAAAAGGGATAGGAGGATCATAATGCCGTCGCGTTCAAGCCACCCGATGCATGCGAAAATGATCATGAGTGCGGGGAAAAAGTTGTTGAGCGGAAGGTTGGCTGCGGGAATAGCTAGTAAAAATCCCCCAATGAGGATGAGCCAACCGACGAGGCGTTCGGCACGCTCACCTCTCACAAGTATCGAGTACCGCTCCTTGGTGAAACGGCGGGTGAATTTGAGTATGCTTCGACAAAAGGCAAGGACCTTCAGCCAGAGGTGTCCGTGAATGAGGAGGCTGCCAGCTTTTTGGGGCAGCGTGGCGTTGGTTTTCCCTCGCGCCATCTGCCATCCCATGACCATAAAACTCACTCCACAGATCATCGTCAATGGACCTAGAGGGATAGGTTGAATAAACGGAACAGCGAGCAGAAAGGCGACAAAGCAAAAGCCTTCAGATCCGAGATGGGCCAGTGCGGCATTGAGCGTGATTCCGTTGCCGGACGCGTGCGTACTGAAATGCTCGAGTGCGTGGTCGATTGTTGCTGGCGGCTTGGATTGGTCGGGCATTGTGGAATTGGCGCAGCCGGATCGGTCTATTTTTGAAATAAAAGTGCGGCTACCCTTTTGTGGCTGTGGCGAACTCGCGGGCGGCGCGTTGGATTTCGGATGCCACATCAGCGCGTGGTTTGGCGAACTTCGGACGGAACCACGGAAAGAGGCCGATGACGTCATGGATCACTAGTATCTGTCCGTCGCACTCGGATCCGCTGCCGATACCGATGGTGGGGCATTTTAATTCTTTGGTGAGAAGGGTGGCGAGGGGAAGATGGACAAGTTCTAAAACGATGGCACTCACGCCCGCTTGCTCGAGGGCATGGGCATCGCGGAGGAGTCGCTCGCTTTCGGCGGTAGATTTTCCCTTGATGTGGTAGCCGCCTTCTTCGATCACTCGCTGCGGGAGCATGCCGAGGTGGCCGATCACAGAAATGCCATCTGCCAAGATCGCTTCCACCATAGGCAGGCATTCGAGGCCGCCTTCGATCTTAACGGCATCGGCGCCTGCATCACGAAGAAGTCGGGCATTCTCGATGGCGAGGGCGGGTGTGACGCAGCTGCCGGCCGGAAGATCGCTGGCGACAAAGGTTTTTTGGGCTCCTCGGGCGACGGCACGTGTGTGGTGAAGCATGTCGGCCATAGTGACCGTGGTGGTATCGGGGTAGCCGAGTACGACCATGCCCAAGGAATCTCCGACGAGGATGAGATCCAAACCGCAGTCGTCGAGGAGGCGCGCCGTAGGGTAATCGTAGGCCGTAAGGCAGGCGAGGCGGCGACCGTTGGCTTTGGCATCGCTCAGACTAGTGGCAGTATTTTTCAAGGTTCAGGGAATCTAGAAGTGATGAAGAGGTTTTGGCAAATCCTGTGGAGAAAGTCCCGCCGCTTGAAGGTGGTCGCATTGTTGCCGAATCGAGATGCTTTTACCTGGGAGAATGCGGTCGGGGCAGGTGTCGAGCAACGGAAACAAAACAAATGGACGCTCGAAAATCCGAGGATGTGGAAGCTCTAGATCGAAAAGGCGGAACGCGAGATTATCGCAGTATAGGAGGTCCAAGTCGATCGTGCGCGGGGAGTGGAAGCCGTGATCCCGTGGGCGTCCGAGGTCGATCTCGATACGTTGAAGTTCTGCCAGAAGATCTAGGGGTGGTAGGCTCGAGCACATCTCGAGCGCAGCATTCAAAAAAAGCGGGGAACCCGGAGGGCAATCCGCAGGCGCGGTCTCATAAATGCGAGAGCAAAGAAAGGGACCGGAATCCTCGTGGAAGCTCTGAATGCGCTTGCGGGCCGATCGCAGGAGTGCCAAGCGGTCATCCAGGTTCGACCCGAGCGCGATGCCGATCCTCATCGTAGCCCGAGCACGTCCTCCATGTCGTAGAGACCGGGTTTTTTATCGAGCACCCAAGCCGAGGCTCGGAGGGCGCCCTTGGCAAATGTGTCGCGGCTGGAGGCCTTGTGGGTGAGTTCCACGCGCTCTCCGACATTGGCGTAAATGACAGTATGATCACCCACGACGTCTCCACCTCGGATCGCATGCATCCCGATTTCGGTATTTGTTCGTTGTCCCACCAGGCCTTCACGTCCATGGAGAACATCTTTGGCGTAGTCGAGTCCGCGAACCTCGGTGAGAATCTCCGCGAGGCGGCGAGCCGTTCCGCTGGGGGAGTCTTTTTTGAGGCGATGATGCATTTCCACCACTTCCA
>CAYRTN010000102.1:0-6316 GCA_964427235.1 uncultured Chthoniobacter sp.
GCCACGCGGTCGGGCAACTTGATCGCCAATGCCTTTGATGTTCGTTTGGGAATGAGCGTCGAATGCGATTTACCTAAACCATCGCGCGCCACCAATTTCGAAAATGGCTTTTCCTCTTTGGTGAAGTTTTTCCCTGAAGGGCGAACACTCACAGCCCAAATTGAGGAACGACTTTGGGACGAACTTGTCGGTCTCAACCGATCCATATCCCCATTGATCTTCGATGACCAATACATCTGCACAGGGGGTCAGTTCCATGAACTGATGTCGGGTCGGGATCGACTCATCGGTGACCTCCGGCCACTTGTTTACCGGACTCTCGATATCGACTCCTCACTGCTTTGCCACCCCTACGATTGCTGTACGGCCATGCTACTTGAGAAGTCGGGTGTTATTTACGAACACCCTCTCGGAGGCTTTCCGGATGCGCCACTGGATACAGAGTCGGGAGTGCCTTGGATCGCCTATGCCAATGAAAACTTGGCCACACAAGCACGTCCTGTATTGAATAAGATCCTGAAGCAATTCCTTGTATGAACCGCGAGCGAATACTGGCCGTGCTTGGTGCCACGATCCTGAAGTCTCTTTTCATGACTCTTCGGATTCGCGTTGTGGACGAATCGGGCTTTCAGAAAGATCCCTCCACCGACCCTGTGCTGTTTTGCTTTTGGCACAATCGCATATTGGGCATCACCTTTGCGTTTCAGCGCATTTATCCCAAGCATCGGCGCGGAGTGACCGTTCTCACGAGTGCCAGCAAGGATGGAGAAATTCTCGCCCGTCTCGTGGCCGCCTTTCAAATGGGATCCGTTCGTGGATCGAGTTCTCGAGGGGGATCGCGGGCCTTGTTAGAGCTGATTCGACTGGTTCAATCTGGAAGAGATATCGCCATCACGCCGGATGGTCCCCGCGGCCCCCGATATAGCCTTGGCCCGGGCGTCATCCAACTCGCCCAATCCACGGGAGCCAAGATCCTGCCTCTCCACGCTCAATTCTCGCGCTGCTTTCAAATGAAAACTTGGGATGGATTCATCATCCCGTTGCCATTTTCGAGCGTGTCGATCAATGTGGGGAGCCCGATACGTATTCCAGCGGAAGCAAGTCATACGGAATTCGAGTTCGAACGAAACAAACTGGAGGAAATTTTAAAACATGGTGCGGATTGATGGAAACGCCGTTGCGGCGAAGGTAATGGAGGAAACCCGAATCAGAATTGCAGCCCTTGCGCAGCGTGGCATCACGCCCGGCTTGGCTGTTGTACTCGTCGGTGATGACCCTGCTTCGCGTGCCTACGTTCGCTCGAAAGACCGCAAAGCTGCCGAACTGGGTCTGCATTCTGTAAAAAAGGAACTCAAGGCAGATACGACTCAGGCCGAACTTTTGGCCGTGGTCGCGGAGTTAAATGCCGATCCGTCCATCCACGGCATTCTCGTTCAGTCGCCGCCACCGCCCCAGATTGACGAAGCGGAAATCGTAAAGGCGATCGACCCCCGCAAAGATGTGGACGGATTCCACCCAGTGAATGTCGCTAAGTTGGCCATGGAAGATCCGACGGGATTTGTCCCCTGCACACCTCTTGGCTGCATACGACTTTTGATTGAAGCTGGGATCGAAACCGCTGGACGCAAGGCTGTCGTGGTCGGGAGGAGCATGATCGTCGGCAAACCCATGGCGCTACTTCTAATGAAGCGGGGACCGGGCGGCGACGCCACGGTGACTGTTGCGCATTCTCGCACTCGTGATTTAGCGTCAGTGACGCGTGAGGCGGATATTGTTATCGCCGCGATTGGGCGCCCCCATTTTCTCGGAGCAGACCACATCCGCGAAGGAGCCGTCGTGATCGACGTTGGCATCAATCGCATCGAGGATCCGTCTCATCCTAAAGGCTACCGGCTCGTTGGAGATGTGGATTACGATGCTGTCGCGGAAAAATGCGAAGCTATCACTCCCGTTCCAGGAGGAGTAGGCCCAATGACCATTGCGATGCTGATGTCGAACTGCGTGACCGCCGCCGAACGATTTGCGGGCTGATCGCTCGCTTCCCTCGCCGACTTTTTCTGTTACGAAAAACTAAAAAAGTTCGGCAACCGGTTTGATTTCGTCAGCGGCGATGACCTTATCGATATCGAGAAGGCTTTTCACCGCCCCTTTGACCTTGGCCATTCCGAGGATGTATTCAATCTGGATCGATCCACCGAAATCCGGAGCCGGTTCAATGTCCTCAGCGGCGACGTTGGCAACTTCTTCCACCGCATCCACGATGAGTCCGATGTGTTTCACCTCGCCTGCCGGCATGGCGATTTGGACGACGACGATGCAATTGCTATCCGTGATTTCCGCACAAGGGAGACCCAATTTGCTACGAAGATCGATGACAGGTATGACCTTGCCGCGCAGATTGATGACGCCTTTGACGTAGGGAGGCATTTGAGGAACCATCGTGATGTGAAGCATCGTAATGATTTCACGAACTTTAAGAACAGGAACGCCATAAGCCTCGTTCGCCAGCGCGAACGTGAGATATTTTCCAGCCAAATTCGAACGGAAAGAGGTGGATTCGGATGGTGCGGCTACGACTTTTTCCATGTCCGCAGAGTAATGCGGCGAAATCCATTTTCTAGCAAAATGTCGAACTATTTAAGATTCACCCACGTTGGGAGGGACGTTTCGAAATCAATCCTCTGATGACTTAGAGGGTGATTGAAAGCCAGTTTCCAAGCGTGCAAACAGAGAGGTGGATCTTCAACCGCGAGCGTTTGGCGCGATGTCAACTTCTGGTCAGGCTGATAAAGAGGATCGCCCACGACCGGCATCCCCATGTGCCAGAGGTGGACTCTTATTTGATTCGTTCGGCCCGTAAGAGGCATGGCTTCTAGGAGCGTTGTTCCATCCGCGAGATGTTCGCGCACCCGAAACTCCGTGCGGGAGGGCATGCCATGGATGGGATCTACTGTCCGTCCACCCGCCTCAACTGGGGAAGTACCAATGGGAGCATCGCAAAAGAAATGCGATTCCTGAGGACGACCGAGCACACGAACAAGATACGTTTTTTCTACCTCGCCACGTTCGAATTGGGGTTGGAGGAGTTTTGCAAAATGTCGCGTGCGCGAAAAAACCACGATCCCCGTCGTGTTGGCATCCAACCGGTGAGCCGGACGCGGTTTTTGAGGATGGTAAACTTTTTGGAGAAGGGACTGGAGCGTATTGAGATTGAATCGACCACTTGGATGCACGGGGAGCGGGGCTGGCTTATTCACCACGATGATAGCCTCATCTTCGTACACGAGTCGAATATCGGGATTCACGTCCGGCTCGATGGTCGATGGGAGCTTGCGGAAGTAACGCTCACCGGAACGCACGATTTGCTCCGGATCCACAGGATTTTTATCGCGTCCAAGGAGATGCTTGTTTTGGAAAATCTGAGCCCATTCCGCAGGCTCCGAGTGAGCAAATATCGCCCCCAAGGCCGCCAGAATGGTCTGCCCATCTTGATCCAATGGGATAGTGAGCGGACGCAAATTATCGTAGGCCGTACTGCCTGGAAGAGGCGTTGAGGCTTGGCGGATGGCCGCCTCCCTCATCTCGATGCGTGCGGCCATTTGTTCAGCGCGTGTCTGGAAGCAGTAGGGGCAGGATTTGTCCGGCACATAGCGCTCATCCCTCTGATCGGCTTCCGAGAGCGGGCTGAGGCATTTAAAGCACTGCATCGTCTCTGTCTCTCGTAGGGCCGGATCCACCCCCACGCGTTGATCAAAAACAAAGCACTCCCCATCGTAATGAGCGCCTCCGCACTCCTCAAAATACTTCAAGATGCCGCCATCGAGTTGGTAGATCTGGCGGAATCCCTCGCGCTCCATATAGGGCCCAGCTTTTTCACAGCGGATGCCGCCCGTGCAGAACATCACGACTGGCTCGTCCTTGAGAGATTCTGGGAGGCGCTCCACCGCTTGGGGAAAATCTCGAAAGTGATCAATACCCGCGGGGAGCGCGCCGCGAAAGGTTCCCAACTTGATCTCATAGTCGTTACGCGTGTCCAGAAGGGTGATGCGGCGCCCCTCATCGAGCCATTGTTTGAGCGTGGCGGCAGGGAGTTTCGGCGACGTGCGCCGGGCGGGATTGATCCCATCCACCCCGAAGGCGATGATTTCTTTTTTGATCCTCACGAGCATTCGCGAGAAGGGTTGGTGGTCGCTTTCGCTGGTTTTGACGGCAAGGCCCTCCAATCCGGGAATGCTCCTCAACTCCGCTAGAAGGAGATCGATTTCTGCTGAACCTCCCGCGACAAAGAGATTAATTCCCTCCGTACTGATCAGAATCGTGCCCTTCAATCCCCACCCCTTGCAGAGGCTGAGAAGACGCTGACGGAGAGACTTGAGATCGCTCAGTTCCGCGAAGCGGTAAGCCGCAATGTTCGTGATTTGGGTTGGGTTCAGAACTGACGCAGACATAGCAAACTCACACTCCGCCATATCGGCGTGAACGCGATTGAAAATCCTCCAGAGCCGCGAGGAAATCTGCCTTCTCGAATTCCGGCCAGAATTTTTTGGTCACATGGATCTCTGTGTAGCTGAGCTGCCAAAGGAGAAAATTGGAGATCCGCATTTCGCCTGAGGTTCGGATCAGGAGATCGGGATCGGGAATGCCGGCGGTATCCAAGCGGGCGTCGAAAATCTCAGGGGTGATATCCTCCTCGCGGAGTGCACCGGCGGCAACATCGCGAGAGATGGATTTGACGGCATCAATGATCTCCGTGCGACCGCTGTAGTTGATCGCCAGCACAAGATGCAGTCGAGTATTGGAGGCTGTGGCTGCCATCACTTCCTGCAACTTGCGTTGACAGACAGAGGGCAACTCCTTGCGACGACCGATGTGATGAAGGCGAATGCCTTCCCGTACCATTTCGTCGCGCTTTTGATTGAGAAATTTTTCCAGCAGAAGCATGAGCCCATTGACCTCAAGAGCCGGACGCTTCCAGTTCTCTGACGAAAATGCGTAGAGCGTGAGATATTCAACACCCGTGTCAAGGCAGGCCTGAACGCAGCGCTCAATCGACTTCGCCCCAGCCTCGTGGCCCGCTAGACGTGGCAGTCCACGCTGCTGCGCCCATCGTCCATTGCCATCCATGATGACGGCCACGTGTTTGGGGGTTCCGCTCACAATCAAAGTTGGATCGTTTGAGCGCGGCCTGGCCCGATGCTCACGATCGAAAGTTTTGCACCCGTGAGTTCCGATATTTTTTTGACATAGGTGCGGGCTTTGGGCGGAAGCTCCGAGAACTTGCGGGCCTTTTCCGTACCCTTCAACCAACCCGGCATTTCGATGTAAACCGGCTCGCATCGAGCAAGGTCATCACTATCAGTCGGCGGAAAATCGATCACCTTGCCATCGAGTCGGTAGGCAACACAGATGCGAATCGTTTCCACGCCATCGAGTCCGTCGAGGTTCGTGATGGCGATTTTGTCGATGCCATTCACCATCGTCGAGTAGCGGGTCGATACCGCGTCGAACCAACCACAACGGCGAGCACGACCCGTAGTGGCGCCGTATTCGCGACCCATGCCATGAAGAGTGTCGCTCAGGCCTTGATCCTCTGTGGCAAATGGGCCTTCACCCACACGGGTGGTGTAAGCTTTCATCACGCCGAGAACGGAGTCGATCCGGTGTGGCGGAACACCACTCCCGGTGGAAGCTCCCCCAGCCGTCGTGTTCGAACTCGTCACAAAGGGATATGTGCCGTGGTCGATGTCTAGGAAGGTTCCCTGCGCGCCTTCAAAGAGCATGCTTTGTTTTAACTCCAAAGCGCGGTGCAGGAATATGACGGTATTGGTAACAAAAGGACGAAGCTTCTCGCCGGCGGCGAGGTAATCTTGGAGGATTTTTTTACCATTGAGGGGCGCGAGGCCGTGACTCTTGAGGATCTCGTTGTTCTCCTTGATGCGTTGCGTGAGTTTGGCAGCGAAGACGTCTGGGCGCATGAGGTCACCCATGCGAAGTCCTGTGCGTGAAGCTTTGTCGGCGTAAGCTGGTCCGATGCCCCGCTTCGTTGTACCGATTTTTTTGCTTCCTTTTTGAACCTCGCGTAACTCATCAAGCGAACGATGGTAAGGCAAAACAAGGTGAGCCGCATCGCTGATGAGGAGGTTCTTTCCGACCTTAACTCCACGTGCCAAGAGGCCGTCGATTTCGCCAACAAGCGAGACCGGATCGATCACGACACCGTTGCCGATCACGCACGTTTTTGACCGGCGAAGGATGCCGGAGGGAATGAGATGGAGAACGTATTTCTCCCCACCGATAACGATCGTGTGTCCGGCAT
>CAYRTN010000103.1:0-6259 GCA_964427235.1 uncultured Chthoniobacter sp.
CATGGCCTGCTTGGAAGGCAGGAACTTTACCACTAAGCTATACCCGCGTGACTGATTGCAATCTATTCACTGAATGCTCGTCTGGTCAACCGGAAAAAAGGCCCTGCACCGCGCAAATCAGGGTTGCTCGTAAACAATTTGAGACTCGGGCTCCTTAAATGTGCCTGGCAATGTCTCGCAGGATCTCGACTCGTAATTCCAACGTCCACCCGACTCGGTGCAGGAGTTGATAGCCAAAAAATCACGATTGAATCCGCAGGCGGCGTAAATGGAAAAAAAATAGCCGCCAGTTAGGCAAATGACGGTAGCCGCTATGAGAGATAGAGCTTTTAGAGGCATTGGGGTTTGATGAAGAGAACCCAAAGCAACGGGATATGCAACTTTTATTACTCCCAAAAATAGCGACCTTTTTAATTCGTCATAATCTCGCGGAAGAACAAATCGTGGGATCCCAGAAACCTCGAATACACGAGATGAGGATGGAACTATCTCTTCACCACGGACTCGAGCAATACCTCGTAATCATCAACACGGTCGGAAAGGCAGAAGTCGGAGGCCTTCATGAGAGAAGCCTCCCGCATGGCGAAACACTGGTCACGATTGGTTTGGAGATACCGGAGAGCGAGAGCGAACGACTCGGGGGTCAAGTCACAGAAGAAGCCATTTTTTTTGTCTTCTATCACATCAGCTAGTCCACCGATGCGGCTGCCGACGATGGCTAATCCGTGCCGCAGCGCCTCAATGCCAGCCATGGGGAGACCTTCGGTGGTGGAGGTCATAAGTAAAATATCTGCTCCGGCGAGACTGTTGGAAACGGATTCCGCATCCAACCAACCCAGAAAATGAATGCGATCGGAAAGCCCGTGGCGGACGGCGGATTCACGCATAGCTTCACCGAGCGGCCCCTCCCCGATGACCTCGAGGATCCAAGGTAAGTCACTAATCAAGGAAAGCGCCTCCACTGCAAGGAGGGGATTTTTTTGGATGCTCAAACGCCCCAGCATGACAAGTCGAGGAATGTCACCCTGCGATAGCGTGGGGGGGACAGAAAGCATCGGGACGCCATTGAGAATCACTTGGGATTTGATGCCGCAATTCCGGGATGCAAGCTCGGCGACAAATCCACTCACGGATGTAACTGCGGCAGCGTGCTTCCAGATGGGCTTGATCAAGGGCCCGAGAATGCGAAAGAGGCGATCGGTCTGCTCCGGCACGCCTCCAGGAACATCGCCAAGGTGGGCTGTGAGGATGTAGGGGATCCGAGTGAGAAAATGCAGGGCCAACGCGAGCGCTCCGGTGGGAACAACAAAGTGGGCGTGGATGATATCCGGCTTCCATCTCCGGCAAAGAGACCATGCAGGATAAAAGGAGGTGATCAGATAAAGCGCCATTTCAAGAACGCTGCAGGTGTCCTCCTTTTTACGGTAGGATTCCGGTCGAAGAACTGAGACTCCACGAATCTCGGATTCGCGAGGCAAGTGCTGCAACCCAGCTGAAATCACACGAACATCATGCCCCTTGCCGATCAGTCCCTCAGCGACAGAGGAAGCCACGCGGCCACCACCACCTCCGACAGGAGGGTATTCGTAGCAGAGAACGAGAATCTTCATGGTAGGTGCCGGTCGTAGATGGATTCCACGGCGACCGTGAGGCGTTCCACTGAGAATCGGCGTTCGATTTTTGCTCGGGCTTTTTTGGCAATGACCATCGCCAACTCTCGATTGGAAATCAGTGCGGAAACGTGATCCACAAACAGATCCGCATTATCTGGAGGGGCCAACAAGCCATCCTCAGGATCATCGATGACCTCGCCTATACCATCGAGCCGCGATGCCACAACAGGCAGGCCCATGGCCATGGCCTCAAGGAGAGTCATAGGCAGACCTTCAAAGCGGGAGGGCATCAGCAGCACGTCGGCCGCGAGGTAAACCAAACGCGAGTCCGCGACATAGCCGGAAAAAACGACACGATCTGCGATCCCGAGGGCAGACGCTTTTGCTCGGAGCATTTTTTCCTCTGGGCCATCACCCGCGAGAAGAAAATGGAGATCAGGAAATCGCTGAGCCAACCGGGCAGCAACCTCAAGAAAGAGGGCGAAGTTTTTTTGCGGATTCAGACGCCCCACACCTGCAAGCACGGGTACGTCCGGCTTCAACCCGAGCTTTTGACGGGCTTCGGCCTTCGTAGTTGAGCCCGGAGTGAATCTCCGGAGATCAATCGCGTTCGGGATCAGGGTTATTCTTTCGGGCTCGATGGATTCATACTCCATCAGAAAATCGCGACAGGATGCGGAAACGGGAATGATGTGGCTCGCGAAGCGATTGGTGAAGCGGTCGATGGCAAGCAGGAGTTTATTTTCGGCCCGATACGAGTCGTTCGTATGGTCGTGGTTGATAATTACAGAAACCCCGCAAAGAGCCGCCAGAGTCTTTGCAATGATGTTCGAGGGTATCAGGTGGCAATGAACGATGTCGTAGCGCCCACAAACAATCCGCCATGGAATTGAGGCGAAGTAAAGCGGCAGGTATTTATGTGGCGAGAGTGAAAAAACACGAATGCCGGCTTCTTTGAGTCGATCCCAATAAACACCATGGCCGTGTAGGGTTGCAACTTCGTGATGAAAACGCTCGCTTCCACAGGTCGCGAGATTAAGCACGACCTCCTGCGCTCCGCCAAGATGGAGACTGTCGATAATATGCAAAACACGTCGCTTCATCACCGGATAAGAGTAGAGGAAGTTTGTCCACCGGCACGCGCGGATAATCGCTTTTGAACGGCTTGCCAGACCAACTCACACCATAAAAAGAGTCGCTCGTCGGAGCGTCCGGATCGATGCGCGGCGAGTTTTTCTGCAATCATGGGTGAGTCAGCAATTGGCCCCAACCGTCCGTCCCGCAACCAAGCACCAACGGGCATCCCGAAGCCTTTTTTGCGGCGGTGAATGATGTCGCTCGGGAGAAGTTTTTCAACCGCGTGCTTGAGGAGGTATTTTGTCGTTCCGCCGCGCAGCTTGTATTCATTGGGCAGTCGGCGGGCAAAGTCGGCGACTTCGATGTCAAGAAAGGGGCTACGAACCTCGAGGGAGTTCATCATGCTGGCACGATCGGCTTTTGCCAGAATGCCGTCTTGGAGATAAATCTCGGTGTAGAATTGAAGCGTGCGGTCAACGATGTTGCGGCTTTGGCAGGACTCCCAAGCCTCGATGGATTCACTATAAATCTCCTCAACGCTGAATCGGGACTCTGTGAGTCGCTCCAGATCGGACGGCGCAAGCGCGCCCAACCAGACCGGATTCCAGAGGCGCGGCGCGTGGTCAAGGCCACGCAGGGTTCGCTTGATTTTGAAATCTAGGCTGATATTGGCATGCGACACGGGAAGGCAGGAGGCCAGCATCCGAATCCCCGCATGAATGGGTCTAGGCACCATCTTCGAATAGATGTCCGCCATTTTGAGTGCCCGAAAAGGATCGTATCCGGCGAAGAGTTCGTCGCCGCCATCACCACTGAGGGCCACCGTGACGTGCCTGCGTGCGAAGCGGCAAAGGAGAAATGTAGGCAGAAGCGAACCGTCCCCTTGAGGCTCATCAAGCAGATCGAAAATCTGCGGTATCACGCGGAGAGCCTCATCAATCCCGAGCACATCCGTGTGGTGGTCGGTCTTTAAAAGTTCCGCCACTTCTGAAGCGTAGCGAGATTCGTCAAAGCTCGGTTCCTGAAACCCGATGGTGAAGGTTTGGAGCGCGCGCGTCGGCATCTCGCGTGATGCCAAAGCCGCTATGGCCGACGAATCGATGCCTCCGCTTAGAAAAACCCCGAGAGGAACATCGGCCACGAGACGGCGGCGGGTAGCGCGTGTAAGAACGTCCAAGAGCGCATCCGCAAGTTCGCTTTCGCTTTTCGGCGAATCGTCGGGCTCGATCTTGTATCGCCAGTAACGTTCGATTCGCGGCGTGGAAGCCGCTGCTTCGAGCCAGAGATTATGAGCGGCAGGCAGCTTGAAAATTCCCTCTATCGCTGTGTGTGGAGCGGGAATGAGGGCATGAGCCAAAAATTTAACCCGGGCGATTTCTGAAAAAGCACGCGGAGCAAGCGGATGCTCGAGCAGCGCGGAAAGCTCCGAAGCGAAGGCGAATGTTCCCTTCCGGTAGAAATAGTATAGGGGCTTTTTGCCAAAGCGGTCGCGGCTCAAAAAAAGCCGACGCGTGGATGTATCGTAAACGGCGAACGCCCACATGCCATTGAGCTTGGGTATCAATCCCTCACCCCAAACCCGCCATCCCTGAAGAAGAACCTCGGTATCGGAGTGGTCGGTGAGAAACTCGCACCCGCACGCGATCAGTTCCTGTCGCAACTCGGCGTGATTGTAAATTTCCCCATTAAAAACAAGCACCGTTCGTCCATCTGGCGAAACCATGGGCTGAGCCCCCCCGGCAAGATCAATAATGGATAGCCGCCTGTGACCAAAGTGAAGCCCAACCTCGGGCAACGCGTAAAACCCTTCAGCGTCCGGCCCCCGGTGCATGAGCCGACCGGTCATGCGGGCGAGGTCCTCGCGGTCACCTGCGCCGAGGAATCCGGCGATACCGCACATCAGTCTTGAGCCGTTTTAACGTCCATGTTGCGGGTGTCCCTGACGAGATAAGTGGACTTGTTTTGCGACTCGTGGAACGTGCGGGTGATCATTTCTGCCAGCAACCCCATAAGAAAGCAGATCACTCCGGTCATGAACGAAATGACGGCCATCATTGGCAGCGGCGTGCCGGTGAAGAAATACCCACGCGTCCGCATCCATACTGACCAAGAGGCAAAGACGAAGGACGCTACAAAAAACATGAAGCCCCAGAATCCAAAAAGATACATTGGCTTGAGCATATATCGGTCGAGGAAGCGCACGGTCAGCAGGTCCATGATGACCTTCAGCACGCGTTCAAGCCCGTATTTCGAATGCCCGGTTTTGCGGGCATGGTGGTTCACCGGAATTTCTGTGATTCTTGCCCCGTGCCATTTCGCGTAGATCGGCAAAAAGCGGTGCATTTCTCCGTAAAGTCGAACCCCTTTGATCACTTCGGCTCGGTAGGCCTTGAGCGAGCAACCGTAATCATGCAGCGACACTCCCGAAACAAAGGAGATGAGCTTGTTTGCGAGGATGCTCGGGAGATTACGCTGAAGCGCGTTGTCCTGCCGATCCTTTCTCCAACCAGAGCAAACTTCATAACCCTCATCGAGCTTTGCCAGCATGCGCGGAATGTCTTCGGGATCGTTTTGGCCATCACCGTCGAGGGGAATGACCGTTGTTCCTTGGGCAAAATCAAAGCCTGCCATCATGGCTGCGGTCTGTCCGAAATTTCGGCGAAAATGAACCACCTTTACCTCGGGGTTTTGGGCAGCGAGTTCGTCGAGGATTTCAGCACTGCCATCTTGGCTACCGTCGTTCACAAAAATGATCTCCCATTTGCCTGGGTAATTTTTGCGCATCACGGCATGGACTTTTTCAAATAAGGGACGAAGAGCTTCGTGTTCGTTATATACCGGAACGGTGAGAGAAATCATGAAATGGCAATGGCGTCTCGGCAATCAAGCCGGCGCGATCCGCTATCGGCAGGCGGCCGAGTAGAAAAGTTAGTTAGTCGGATACGTGCGCACGTAGTCATAGCGCGTCTCGAAGCCCAACTCAGGCGGGAACTCGGAGTAACCGGAATTGATCCAAGGAATGTCACTCTGGTAGGGAGGATAATACGTTCCCTTGTGCATAGGGAGCGGAAACAATGCCACCTCGTAAAGACCAAATCCCAACCTCGCAAGCATCCGACCAGTGCCCCGAACAACTCCGTAACTCAATGCGGAAGCATTGCCCTCAAGGTCATTAATGGCACCCATCTGAAAGGGAATTTCAGTAATTCCGTAGGCGATGTTTCCTAGTCCTCGACCGAGTTTGCGGGTCGGACCATAATCCGATGCGGGAGGAGCCTGAATATCGGCGTGAGCCGCACCGGCCAGCATGACTATGAGGAGGGAGCAAAATAGGGCCTTCATGACCCTCATTTAGGTAGGCATAGCGCCATTCATCAAGAAAAAAAGTCCACAGGGATTTTGGAAGCGGATTGCATGCGGGTGGATTTTTTTCGTGCGCGGGTGTGGCTGGTTCTGATTAGAGTCCCCAACTCACATGGAACAAAAAACACTTACGATCGGACTACCCTCCGGCAGCTTGATGGAGCCGACCATTGCGCTTTTTGCAAAAGCGGGCTACGCGATCAGCG
>CAYRTN010000104.1:0-2546 GCA_964427235.1 uncultured Chthoniobacter sp.
ACCAAGAACTCTTAAAAAACACGAAGGAGGTTCTCATGGAAATCCCTACCGATCTCCACATTTTTACCGACATGAACGCCGCGAATGATGTGGTTGAGGATGTTTACGAAATTTATCAAGAGGTGGAGCAAATGGAGGGGAAGGCAGAAAAAAATGGGGAAGATTTCAAGCCTAGCGAAGCGGATTTCGCTAAGGAAGATGGGTTGCTCGCAAAAATGGGGGAAGCCGCCGAACGCCTAGATGCCCCAGAAACTTGGTTGGGGGAAAAAGCCGATGAAACGAAAGTCACGACAGAGGCGTTCGATCTGGAGGAAATGCCGGAATCTGGAATCGCCATGGCAGAGCTTGCTACAGCGGCCGAAGATCTCATTAGCGACCTATTGGAGGAATCAGAGGATGCGGCAGATAAATCGGATGATAGTGCAACAAACCATGCTATGCCCCTTGGAACAGCTGGTTGGGAAGTTGCAGAAGGCAATATCGCTTCGTTTGCTGCACAGGGAAAATCCGGCAATACAACCCCTGATCACAAGGAACAAGACGGACGATCCAATGTCGGCCGACAGGGAATGTCCACGGGTGAGACGGCGGCTGGGTCAGGAACGATTGGCGAAGGGGACAAAAATATCGAAGCTCGCAGAACCGAAGAATCGACCAAGAGCGGGCAAGTTGATCTCAAAGGAGAAGCGGATACGGCTGCGACTGGTGGCGGAAAACTGGGAACAGGTAAGGCTGACGATGTTGGTATGAGTGGGGGTGTCGAGCGGATGGACTCCAAGGAGGCGGGATCCTCGGAAGGTATGGCTGCACTCGCGCAAAAAGCGGATGCCCTCTACGCCAAGGCCTCGATGAAAAATGTGCGTGTGGATTCACTGAAAGAAGCAGCTCATCACATTCGTCAATCTGGGGAAGCTATTGCCAAAGGAAACATCAAAGAAATGAAGGAGTTTCAGAGGTTGGCTGTGGGTGAACTCAAGAAGTCTAAAGCCAAACTGGATGCCGGCCCCACTGGCGCCATCGAAACGACCCGATCGGCTTCGGGTCTGAATAATCTCATCGAAAGCAGTCCAGATGTAGCTCCCCCTCAATATCGCGACAAGGTTTCCGACTATTTTAAAGCGCTCAATGAGGCCCTTTAATCTTGGGCGAAAAACTCTGATTCTCGCAGCAGCAACATGCCTGCTGACTTGTTGCGAACGTGCCAAGGATGTCTCGCCGCCGCTTGGATTGAATCAAATGCCCGTCGCTCAACTCAGGGCGATGCTGAAGGGTTTCGACGGGGACTGCCGCCCCGACAGCGATAAGGAGCACGGGTTCCCCCCTCCGCCCGCTGAGAAAGCGATTCCTCCTGATGCGACACGGATAGCCCTTGTTCCTCCGGAAAAATTTCAATCACGAGGGATGGATCTCCAACAAGCCATCGCCTCACGCCGAAGCATAAGATCGTTTTCTCAAGCCCCAATGACACTCGAGGAACTCAGTTTTCTTCTTTGGGCAACGCAGGGTGTGACTGCCGAGTTGCCAGGCGATGAGACTCATGAGCCCACTCGTTTGCGGGCGGCGCCATCAGCGGGTGGACGGTATCCCTTAGAAACCTACATTGCGATCCGCGCTGTCGAAGGTCTTGATCAAGGCCTCTATCGATATTTGCCTAACACCCATCAACTGCATTTGGTGCGAAGGGATTCCGATATTTCTGCAGGCCTGCAAAAAGCCTGCTATGGAACGCCCTTTGTAGCCGATGCCGCCGCTGTTTTGATTTGGACTGCGATACCTTACCGAACGGAGTGGAAGTACACCTACACTTCCCATCGAATGATCGCCATGGAGGCCGGGCATGTGTGTCAGAATCTCTACCTCGCGGCGACTTCTGCTGGGTTGGGGGCATGTGCTCTTTGTAGTTACCATCAGTCCAGTGTGGATGGATTGATAGGGGTGGATGGGCATAACGAATTTGCCATCTATCTGGCCTGCGTTGGTCGGCCATCCGAGGGGAAAAAGTAGAAATGGAGATCCCGAAATATCAGCCATTCTATTTAGAAACGCTCGCGGCCTTGGAATCGGAAATCGATCGCGTCGGTGTCGAGATCCCTGTTGCGACGAATTTGGATCCGCTTTTTGAGCCTCTCGATATTCACGGGAAACGCATCCCTAACCGCCTCTGTGCACAGCCAATCTCGGGTTTCGATGCCCATCCCGACGGCTCCCCGAGCGAATTGACCGCGCGGCGCTATCAGCGTTATGCGAAAGGCGGGTTTGGGCTGATTTGGTTTGAGGCGACAGGAGCTTTGCAGGCCCGTGATGCATCAAGGTTGGTCTTAAACAAATCCACGTTGCCGAAATTTCAATCCCTTCTGCGCGAACTTCGAGGTGAGGTCGCCGATAATCCCGTTTTTATTTTACAACTGGTTTCGGGTTTTGAAGGACTTCCAGATGAGCTCAGCGACGTCCAGATTGATGATCTTCGTGACTCCTTGATTGAGGCTGCTTGTCTTGCCGCCGAAGCGGGGTTTGACGGAGTGGACATCGCCGCCACTTACGGTGCC
>CAYRTN010000104.1:2646-6255 GCA_964427235.1 uncultured Chthoniobacter sp.
TCTTGCCGCCGAAGCGGGGTTTGACGGAGTGGACATCGCCGCCACTTACGGTGCCCTTGCTGGGACTTTGCTAAGCGCTACGAATCGTTCGGGGCGATATGGCGGATCCTTTGAGAATCGGAGTCGATTCCTTTTGGAAACGCTCGAGGGAATCTGCAAGGCTTCGCCGTCTCTCCTGCTTGCAACAAGACTCTGTGCTTACACGGGCGTCCGTGATGGATTCGGCGTTAGTAAATCGGACTACCGAAAAACAGATCTCACGGAACCTCTCAATCTCGTCGAGAGTCTTTATCTCAGAGGGGTCCGTCTTTTAAACATCACCTCCGCGAGTCCCAATCTCCGTGGGGCTTCAGCGGAGCGTTCGTTACAACCATTCAGCGATTCTGACGAGCCGGATGAACATCCCCTCACAACTTTGGAAAGACAGCTGCATCTGGCAAGAAGCCTGCATCATTCGCAGAGCGATCTGGTGGTTGTCGGGAGTGGCTTCAGTTGGCTGAGACAATTTGCCCCTCATGTTGCTGTTGGGGCGATCGAGAAGGGCTGGATCACGATGGCTGGTCTTGGACGCGGAGCTTTGGCCTATCCCGATGCGCCCAACTCCATTTACGCGCTTGGAAAAATGGAGGCGGCGGCCACTTGTATGCGCTGCAATGCTTGCTCTGTTCTTTCTGAGGCAAACGAACCTGTTGGATGCGTGATTCGGGATGCCGGCACCTATTCTCCAGTTTACCAAAACCTCAGACGCTTCGATGTCGATCAATTGCTCGCGGGGGCATCTCGTTGTCACTTTTGCGAGTCCGCTCCCTGTATTTCTGCTGATCCGACCCGGACGGATATTCCTGCGTTCATTCGAGCCTTTTTAGATGGGGATGAGTCCAAGGCTTACGAGATCATCAGAAAATCAAATCCCTTACCCGAACTCACCTCGCAACTTTCACCGGCCTGGTTGGAAACGGAAGGCGCCTGTATCGAGACCACGCTCACAGGAAAATCCGTTCCGATCCTCAATCTTCAATACACGATCGCCTGGCGCGCACGACAAAGTGGAATGACTGGTACCCGCATTCCGCAGACTACTTCAGGAAAGAAAGTGGCCATCGTGGGTGGGGGACCGACCGGCATCTCGGCGGCGTCACGACTTGTCGAGTTCGGTCACGAGGTTGATCTCTTTGAACAGTCTGATCGGTTAGGCGGGGCGCCAGTTCGCGTCATTCCTGCATCGCGACTTACATCTCCTGCAGATGAAATCGAGGCGCTCTTAGCTCCGGCCATTGCCGCCAAGCGGTTGAAGGTTCTGACTGCTCAGACTCTCGGTGCAACTATCGTCTTGGAGGAATTGCTTCAGACATACGATGCGGTCCTTCTGGCCATTGGGGTCTGGAAAGAGGCCTCACTAGGCCAACCTCTCTCGGGCGTTATGAGTGGTCTTGATTTTTTAGAGGCGGCCAAAAACGGCACCCTGACGACGGTGCCCGCGCGGGTTGCCATCCTTGCGGGTGGGGACAGCGCGATGGATGCGGCGAAAATCGCGCAAACTTTAGGAGCACGGGAAATATTCATTCTCTTCGGTGGTCCACGTTCGGAGATGCACTGGCACATGCCAGAGAGTTGGTTTGCCTCACAGGGTGTCCACGCCATGATGGAATGGCAACCGCTGGGATATTCCAGCGATGCCGCAGGACGTATCACCGGCATCCAGATCCGTCATACCCATCTCGGCGTGGAGAGTTCGCTGGCGATGGATTTTGTGATTGAGGCGATGGGTCTCAGCGCCGATGGAAAATCGCTCGGCAAGACAGACCCCGCTAACCTTGTTCAAAATCTGAAATTCTGCCGCACCGAGCGCGAGCGTTTATACGCTGCGGGCGGAATGACGAATGGTGGGGGCTCTGTGGGAGCGTGCATTGCGGATGGATTAGCTGCTGCGGATGCAATCCACCACGACCTCGTCTCTGGTATTTTTAAAAAATGAAATTGGAATCCCGAATCAAAATGGCGCATGACCGCTGCGTCGATCCGCTTGAAACCATTGCACGCCTCGAGGCGCTCATTGGGCCTCATCACGATTTTTGGATTCACGAGGAAACTGTTGCAGAACATTTTCACTGGTCGGCCATGTTTATTGAGGGGATGGATTTTCGATCAATGGGAAAAGGTCTCACTCCCGAATTCAGTAGAGCCGGTGCTTTGGCTGAAGGAGCCGAGTGGTTGACGGCGCAGCCCACGGGCCTCTTGCCTGGCTACATTTGTGCCCATCAGAGGGATGTTCCTGATGCCCTCCTTATCGAATCGCTCGTTGCCCACGTGGCCACGGCGACGCCTTCGGTGATCCATCGAATCAAGGATCTGGATGTGGCTTGGCATTGGGTCGATGCCCGATCGCTTTGCGATGATCGCATCGTGAAGGTTCCTATAGAATACCTTCGCGTCATTGGAGGTCCTAACGGCAAGGCCTCAGGAAATTCCATCGAGGAGGCGATTGTTCATGCTGTTCACGAAATCTTTGAAAGGCGCTCCCATATTACGGTGCTTCGAAATCGTATGATTATGCCGACGATTGATCCGCGTACAATCACTCATCCGATCCTCCAACAACAAATCGCCTTTATTCGAAGTGTAGGCATTGAGCTGACCATTAAGGATCTCTCCTTCGGTGGCGTGCTTCCCTGCGTGGGTGTTTATTTCAAGGACCCAAATATCCCGGACGACTTTCAGTTCCACCACT
Organism: uncultured Chthoniobacter sp.; assembly: GCA_964427235.1. Taxonomy (GTDB): domain Bacteria; phylum Verrucomicrobiota; class Verrucomicrobiia; order Chthoniobacterales; family Terrimicrobiaceae; genus UBA967. The sequence goes on from CAYRTN010000104.1 coordinate 5,375, forward strand.
TCTTCAAAGTCGGGGCCTCTTTCGATAGGGAAGAAGCGCTGATCCGGACATTCACGGAATACACGCAGGGACGCAAATCGCATGAGTTTTTGGATAAAAGCGCACCCGATCACGAGGCAAAATTAGCCGCTTTGCTGAATCATGATTTTCGAAACCTCAAAACATGCGGAAACGATGGCGACAATTTCCTCTCCACATTCATGTTCGGATTTGTGCCTTGCAAAAATGCCGACTTCTTCATGGAAGGCGAGGTGGTTCCATTTGATCGGGGTGAGCAATATCAAAACTGCTTAGACGATATCGCACACGCTCGTCGGATTTGCGAGACTCTGGGCAAGGACTTACTCGTCGTGGATCTCACCAACCCCGAATTTGGTTTTCCCGTAGTGCAAGTGATCATCCCTGGTTACTCCGATGTGCTTCCATTCCATCCGGCAAACAGTAAAGGGCTCTTTTCGCAATGGACCCGCACCGATGTTTTGGAGTCCTACCACTAAAAATCGCGCAACTTTTCGTTATGCGGTGTGTTTGATCGACTGCATCCCAGTGGATGCACAACCAAACATAAAATATGAAAAAATCCTTATTCCTATCCACTCTCATTCTTACCACTTCCCTTGCTTTGCTTGGGGCCAATCCGCTTCGCGCCCAAGACGGAGCCAAGAAAAAAGACCCCGCGAAAAAGTTTGAGAAATTGGATGCCGACAAAAATGCCTCATTGAGCAAAGACGAATTTAAGGCTGGGGCGAAAGATCCCGCAAAAGCCGAGAGCGCCTTTAATGCCAAAGATACCAATAAAGATGGCGCATTAAGCTTGGAGGAGTTTTCAGCTAAGAAAAAGAAGGCCCCTAAAAAAGATAAATCAGCCGCCCCAGCTAAAA
>CAYRTN010000105.1:0-6255 GCA_964427235.1 uncultured Chthoniobacter sp.
ATGAGCTTTTGCTGCGATGCCAAAATTTAAAACCCAGAATTTTTCAAACTGCCCTAAACTCCGGAAAGACATTTTCACCTTCAATATTCAATGCCTTGAGATTTTTTGCTCGCATACCAAGTTCTATAAACATCTGTTTCCTAGTATCATCCGAAGGGATATGAAGAACTTCTAATACAATTGATTTGAACTGGGAGATCGCATTTTCTCTATCTGATGAGGCTTCTGAGAAAGCACGAAAAAACTCTCGGACCCTTCTATGAAGGTCTATTGCTGGCTGAGTTGTGGCCGGCAGAGCATTATTTGCCTTAGTAAAAATATGACCAGCCTCTCGGAGATCAAAAAATGTTTGCTGTGAGAATCTCGTCTCTTCACTAATCCCAGCCTGATTGAGAATCCTTAACCAAGCATCGGATAGGCTGTAGTTTCTGGCCACATCGCCTTCTTCGGTTGCAAAGCTATGACTGACATAATAATGGCCATCTTGGGCTCTATGAAGTATAGGCATATAAAAATTGTTAAAGGATTTTTTATTCTTTGTTATTCTCTACTCACCATAGTGAAAGAAAATCATCCAAAGATTAAGGGGCGTCGTCAGATAGAACGATAGACACGCTGTCGAAAATTAGAACTCTATCTGCCAGATTGTCGTTATTGTTCAATTGTTCGAAGATCCAGGCTAGAGCCTCTTGTAATGCTTTGGAGTGCTGTGATTTTTGTTAATGTTGGGAAGTTGATCTTCGGAGGCTTTTCTATCAAGAATTAATGAAACCTATATTATTTAGCTGGGAGCAAATCCCATAGAGACGAGCATACGATTGGCCCATTCAGCCCTATTGGCCGCCCAGAATGCTGTGTTAATAGCAATGCTTGGAACATTATGGAGCGAGTTTGGAAGGAAGCTAACATAAGCAGGGTTACCCCCGAGTTTTCCTTCACACCAAGCACCGAAGTGGGGCGGTAAATCAGTTGCTTCCATTTCCAACTGATTAAGCTGGGCGCATATATCTTGAAGCTTTTTCGGATCATCTATTCGTTGCGGCATCTGTAGCAGGCAAAATAAACCACCACCTAATTCTGGATGGGGCTGATCTGATATGAGTTGGAAGAGCGCCGTTTCCCGATTTCCTGCTCCCGCACTAATAACACCTGCCGCTAGGGGAAACTCCGCAGTGAGACCTGTCTCACCCGTGGTGCATACGCAAATACGGGACAGGTAGCTTTGCACCTGCTCAAAATCCTGCTCGCTCCACTCGGAATTGCCTCCACGCGGGGGTTGCCCACCGATTGTCCGGCGCAGCGCTCCAAGGACGGGTTCATTACCAGCAATAATTGTATAGAGAAGTAGGGGCAAATGCAGTGATCCCCAAGCATCCTCTTCCTCATAAATTGTTAGACGAGATCCATTGAGTACTTTGCCACCATCGACATAGAGAGCGCTAAGTGCTGCAAAGGCATTGAAACTACAAATCGCACTCTGCTCTTTGCCGCTGAAAACCTGGCGAATTTGAGCGGGAAGTTCAGAAGTAATCTGAACCACTGCGCGAATAGGACCATTTTCAGATTCGCGCTCATCAGCCGGGAGCACCTCCACTTTGACGGTATAGTGGACATGCTTTGCGAGCAGTATATTATCTCCTTTTCTCCTAGCTTTGATGGTAGTCGGTCCCAGCATTAACTCTAGGTCTTGTAATGGCACCCCGAGCGGTGCATTCGGTGTTTTTTTCTTCCAGAACATAATTATCTCGTTTCTAAACCCTTTTTATACTCAAACCCTTTCAGCCTGTGCCTGAGTTCGATTGTCTCTCTTCAAGCGCCTCAGTCCATGAGCTGAAATAATCTAGATATAAATAAATCTTAAATCCTTTATATAAAATACATTTCTATTTATATTCAATCGGGATAATATCAACATTCGTCTCAAGGCATTGACGGAGATCGAGATCGTTTGCTCCTACTGTTAGCCAATCATCGGGACGCTGGTAGATATCGAAGCCTCTGCCTATTTTAACGCTCCATCCTGAACTTAATAGCACCTCTCGATCATACAGGACGCTATTTTCTTTAATCACCAACTCAACATCATACTGTTTAAGACTATCAATGATATTGAATAGCTTCGACATGGCTTCGTCTTTTTCAACTTCGTCGTCAAACTTGGTTACAAGCGTGATTTTTTTAGGTTTCGCGAGTCGAACGACCGTTTCACAAAAACGGAGAAAGTTAACGATTTGATGATGCTGCCGAATATAGGGATCTTCAATGCGTAGTTCTTTTGCCCCGGCAAGGTAGTCTGCAAAAATAGTTTCATAAGAGTATCCATATGCTCCATAATGGATTCGATAGTGGCGTTCTTTTGCTTTAGACTGCACGGCCGGCTCCTCACGCGAATCTGCTTCTGGCTCCGTTTTGCGAGCAGCTTCCTTTTCTGGTTTCCGCTCGTTGTTCTTTGGCGCTTCAGTCGAGGTTGTGTGCCTCAATGGAGATTGGGTTGCAGGGGCATCTTTCGACTCTGGGCACCAGACAGTTACGAGGCTATCATTTTGATCAAAGTATCCCAGGTTTATACTAGCAAACTCGTCATCATCCTTCTTTTTATTGAGTTGCTCTTTCACCCTTCTGCGGCCCTCGATAGCATATTCGAGGTATTCATTGAGCTCCTCCCGGGTTGGATCGCTGCCAGGGTGCAGCATTTTTACGAAGGCACAGACGGTTTTCAAGACGGCCGTCTGATCTCTTTGGACATATCCAGAACCCAGCTTACAAGAGTCCTTAACATAGGTATATCGGTTCACCTTTCTTGCAAGGTGGTGAAATGCCTCTGCTAGATATTCGATAATCAATCCATAATTTCGAGTCAGGCTCTCGTCTTTGTTTTTTGGGATTTCCCATCCTGGAATGTAATTATGGAACCTATCCTGAATAGCGAAGTTAAACACTGGGTGGAGCGGCTTGAATAAAGTGTGCTCCGTTGAATTTACGATTCTTTGAATGGAATCATCGATATTTCCCACAAAAACCAAGCTGGCATTTGCTGTAACGGTGTGCGGTCTTGTGAAGTTCCCATTAGCCATGTATTGCTGCATGACCGAAAATGTCTCGCGGTCCTTGACGACAAGCCCCTCGCCGACTTCGTCAAATGCAACAAGATCCCAATAGCCGATTATTCCAACCTGCTTGCGCTGGTTGTTCCACCAGAGTGTTGCTGCTGATGTTGGTGCTCCAAGGAGAGTTGCGTAGGGAGAAAACTCGCTGAATGTATAGGATTTCCCGTTGCCCCTAGGCCCAAGTTCGATGAGATTGTAGTTGGATTCGACCAACGGAGCCAACCTGGCCAGGTAGTGAAATTTCAGCCTCTTGGTCATCCCTTGGGGCTCTAGACCAAAAGAGCGAATGATGACATCTAGCCATTCATCCCGGGTGAATTTAGAGCGACCTTCGACGAATGAATCAAAATTGAATTTCGACAACTGAATCGGCTTCAGTGCTTCCACATAGAAAGCATAATCATCATCCTCTACATCATTGTGAGCGACGGTGACTTCAGCCCAGATTCCTCCCTCAAATATCCGGTCGTTTTCGCCTTTGTAAAAGCGCTCATTTATGGCAATACGCGAGGAGTTAAAGTTCTCCATCCGCGCCCATGGGCGCCTTTCCTTTTCGTTGTATTTGACATGGATTTTATCGATGAATGTGTGCTTGCCTTTGCCGGCCACCAACATCTTGGCTTTTTCGCTTTCGTCCGGGCGCACATAGTTTTGCTGGATAGTTTCGAGCACGGCCGCCATGCCCTCTTGGATTTCCCTGGGGTCATCGCTGGCGCAATAGCGGGCAAGCAGAAACTCCAAGACAAAGGATGGAACATTGGTGCCTTTTTTGACCTGCAGCAGCAGGTCCTTCCGGACGACTTTCCCGGTGAAAATTTCATTCAGTTTGGAATCAAGCGGGTCGTTGTTCATTCGAGATAAGCTGTTTTAAGATTAAGTTCTGCGAGGTTGATATTTGAAGATGGATCAAGCACTCGGACCTTGAAGCTACCACTAAAGGATTCATCCATCTTTAGTCCGATTGAAACAGCCGCCCCTGGCTTGATACGCACACAACCAGTAGCTGGATTGACCGATTGACCTGAGCCCGCAAACCCAACAACGCGCCCATCGCTATCAATTGCTTCGATGGCAAATTCACGTTCGGCCTCCTCAAGGAAGAGTTCCGCATTAGGCCAAGCCAAATCAACAACCGGACGCCTTACGTTGATTTTATCTGTTTTACCCTGTTTGTAAGTAAGCGTGAGCAGGGGAATTTCCGTTTTTCTTTTGGATTCCGACACTAGAGTGATTGTTAAGCAAGGCAGCACACATTCCTGGAGTGAGAGGCCTTCATGGTAATATATTTGCCCCCGCGAATACGGGACCAGTGCTTTAGGGACGGCATAATTTTTGACCTGCTCAGGTATGCCTACAGTCTTTGCGTCAAACACCAAGTTATGTGAGTCCGATTCGCCTTCACCCAAAAAGCATCGAGATTTTTGCACTGCCCAGTTGCCCTGTGGTTTGGGAGCTAGGTTTCCAGCCTCCTGCTCATGGAGTAAAATAAAACCATGGTCTGTTGCGATGACTGCCTTGTTGAATCCAAGCTCCGCAAGACGTGATAATCCACGGATGACAAGCCTCAGAAGGTTCGGAATAGCATCCAGAGCGTGGTGAGGGCTACCGTGCGCAATGCTGTCGATATCGTTTGTTCTGACTACGAGTAGTTTTGTGGTATCCGCAATTTTGATCCGTTTTTTTCTTACCAAATCCTCGAGATCAATATCTTGGCAGAGATCACCTTTGATCTTTCGCAAATGTGCAAAACGAGCATCAGGTGTCGTTGCTGCCTGGCCACCAAGATGGGTTATGAGTTTTCCATCTTTAGGTTCAAGTGAGAGCGCCTTTTCTGCATCAGGCATGAGGCTCGCCATTCCTACCTCTGTGTAAGTTGGAAGTTGAGCGCAAACCGGATGAATTTCCACTGGGAGCTTGTCCGAGATTTGTTTTTGGATTTCGACACCTAGTTCATAGCGTAGCGAATCCACAAGGATGTAGGCCACCTTGCAGCCTTCATCCAATAGAGGGGCGACCTTTTTTGTAAATAGCTGGCGGTTAGAATGTATTTGACCGTTTGATAGCGGCCACCCTTCACTTTGCACTAAACGCACAAACTCCGATTGCAGATGCTCAACGGCCTTAAAGTAGGCGCTTCTTGCAGATTGGACGAGCTTACCGAGACCATCATGGTCTCGGGGCAAATGGTTGCCTGCCTGCTCCATTTCTCGGTGGTTCCTATCCAGTTCCCGCCATGTCAAAGCATACGCACGAATGATAGCCTCAAGATTTTGAAATTTAGGTGTGCCCAGTTGCGAAGCTACATCGAGTAGCTCAAGGGCTCGTGCCGCGAGTGTCCACTCCGCCATACGATCCTCTTGGGACATCCAAACGGATTTTTGTCTACTCGACCAGATTGCTTGTGCGGCCTCTACTTCACCCTTAGCCGCTAGGTTCACCATTTTAGACAGGAAGATCCTCTCCTCGCAGGAAAAAGTATCACGCACCCCGAGATTGGTCATTTTTTCGATGCGGGTTTTTAGCTGGAGTTCTTCTTCGACTTCTAGGGCAGCCAGCTTGTAGCGGTCTTTATGGTCGTCGTGTTTGCGTAAGGTTTCGCAGACATCAAATATAAGACTTTTGGACTCATCTCCAGCTCGAGCCACCGTTTCCAACCCATTCGGAATCTCGGATCCTGAGTCCATGACAAATTCACTAAAAAGAATTAGCCTCCAGAGCTCATCCGCGATCAGCTGCCTCGATCGAGCTTGGGTCTTGAGTTTGTGGCCGAGGCAGCGATGAATGAAATCCCTCGCCTCTCCAGCCCAGGCCTCATCAGCCTTGAGCGCCTCTGTTTGATTGTCACTGGGCGAGAGCAGTCCGACAAGGATGTCCTTTGAGGAAGCCGCATGGAGAAGGGTTTTCAGTTTCGGCCACGAACCACCTTCCTCCAGGGCATCGACGACATCAAATCCAGGAACACCTTCTTTAAACAATCTGTTGATCTCGGCTACATGGTCGCGTTTAGCCCGCCGGCAGATTTCGAGGTATCCATCATTATCGCCGTCCGGGAAGACCTCGCCTACTTCCGCATACACGGCAAACGGATCCTTTTGCTTGTCTTCAGCCTCCAGCGGCCGCGCCCACGGAATCCAGAGCACCAAGCCAT
>CAYRTN010000106.1:0-6239 GCA_964427235.1 uncultured Chthoniobacter sp.
CCGAATCCGACGGCGATGGGGAGTTTGGTGTGGGATTTGATTTCGCGCACTTGAGAGCCGATGCTAGTCGCGAGGCTAGTTTGCTCGCCGGTGACGCCTTCGCGGGAGACGTAGTAAATGAAACCCTCTGCCGATTTGGCGATCAGCTCCATGCGCTCGGGCGGTGTGGTCGGAGCAATGAGGCGGATGGCTAGCAAGCTGTGGGATTTCATGAGCTCGGCATTCCGTGCGGCTTCATCCGGTGGGAGATCAAGGATCAGAACGCCATCTGCACCAGCAGCCGAGGCATCTGCGTGGAACTTGTCGAAGCCATAGACATAAACCGGATTCAAATAGGTAAAGAGGACGATCGGGATCTCCGAGGTTGTGCGGATTTTTTTAACCGCATCAAGCACTCCCCCTACGCTGGCGCCGGCGGCGAGAGCGCGACTGGAAGCGGCTTGGATCGTTGCCCCATCCGCAAGGGGATCAGAAAATGGGATTCCAAGCTCAATGATGTCTACGCCCGACTTTTCGAGCGTTGCGACCAGTGAAACTGTCGCATCCAGGCTCGGATCGCCAGCTGTGATATAGGCGATGAATCCGCATTGGTTGGCGGCGCGGAGGGCTTGGAATTTGGTCTCGATACGGTTGGGCGTGCTCATGGTGTGGAAATGGTTTCGTTGCCTCGGGTGATCCAAATTCCGAGTAGGGCGATATCGGCGGGTGTCACTCCGCTGATGCGGGCTGCCTGGCCGAGGGTCTCAGGGCGAATGCTGGTGAGTTTTTGAACGGCTTCGGTGCGAAGGCCGTTGATCTTGGAGTAATCTAGCCAATCCGGGATGGCCTTGTTCTCGTGTCTGGCCGAGCGGGCGATTTGCTCTTCCTGGCGGGTTAGGTAGCCCGCGTATTTCAGATCGGTTTCGATTTGCTCCCAAACGGGGATTGGAAATTGAGAGAGGATTTCGGAGGGAACGGATTGCCACGTGTTTTCAGGGCGCTTGAGCCAACGCTCGAGTGGGATGCCATCCACTTTGAACTCCTTGAGGCGGCCCTTGAGTGACGTAAATTGGGCGTGTTTCTCACGGAAGCGGGATGTGCGCTCGGGATCGGCAAGACCGAGTTCGATGGCTTTGCCCGTGAGGCGGAGATCTGCGTTGTCCTGCCTCAGGAGGAGGCGGTATTCGGCCCGGCTCGTGAACATGCGGTAGGGCTCAGGGGTCCCGCGAGTCACGAGGTCGTCCAGCATAACGCCGATGTAGCCTTCATGGCGGGCAACAGTGAGCGGGGGTCGGCTGAGGCACTTCAGGGCGGCGTTTGCGCCTGCCACCAGGCCTTGTGCAGCGGCCTCTTCATAGCCCGAAGTTCCGTTGATTTGACCAGCAAAGTAAAGCCCCGGCATACGCTTGGTTTCGAGCGTGGTGTGTAATTGCGTGGGTGGGCAGTAATCGTATTCCACCGCGTAGCCGGGACGCAAAATCTCGGCATTCTCGAGTCCCGGAACACTGCGTATGAACGCGTATTGAACATCGAATGGCAGGCTGGTGGAAACGCCGTTGACATAGATTTCATCGCTGTGGCGACCTTCCGGTTCCAGAAAAAGTTGGTGTTGGTTTTTTTCCGCAAACTTCACCACCTTGTCTTCAATGCTCGGGCAGTAGCGCGGGCCGACACCTTCGATGACTCCAGAATAAAGTGGAGATTTATGGAGGTTGGATCGAATGATCTCGTGGGTGGCTGGAGTCGTGTAGGTGATCCAGCAGGGGATCTGGCGAGTGTGAAAGACCCCGTCGCGCCATTCGTTGAGTGTAAAAATGTCATCTTCGCCGCGACGGATGGTGTCCGCCATGTAGCTGAAGAGCGGAGCGGGCTCATCCCCGTGCTGGGCTTCACATTTCGAGAAATCAATGCTCTTTGCTAAGAGTCGGCATGGTGTGCCAGTCTTGAATCGAGCGACTTCAAAACCGAGTTCGCGCAGGCAGTCGCTGAAAGTAGATACCGTGTCTCCAAGGCGTCCGCCGGCTTGATTGCGAAGTCCCACATGGAGGAGTCCGCGCATAAAGGTGCCTGTGGTGACGACGACGGAGCGTGTGTTGAAGCGAAGTCCAAGGTTTGTCTCCAGTCCCTCGACACCATTGTCTCCGGTGATGAGGCTGGTCACGTTAGCCTGCTTCACATCGAGGTGAGGTTGACGTTCCAAAAGCACCTTCATCCGGAATTGGTAGGCTTTTTTATCGCATTGGGCTCGGGGCGCGCGGACGCTCGGTCCTTTTGTGGCATTGAGCATTCGGAACTGGATGCCGGTGGCGTCGGTATTGAGAGCCATCGCTCCGCCCAGCGCGTCGATTTCCCGAACCATGTGTCCTTTGGCGAGTCCTCCGATCGCAGGGTTGCAGGACATCTGGCCAACGGTATCCGCGTTCTGAGTGAGGAGAAGCGTCTGGCAACCGAGGCGGGCTGCCGCCAAGGCGGCTTCAATGCCAGCGTGGCCGGCCCCAATCACGACAACGTCGTAGTTTTTTGGATAAACGAAGTCGCTCAAGTTACTCGGTCGCGATGCCGTGTTCGGTCAGTTTCTTTTGGAGGGCGGCAGGATCCAGCTTGAAGCTATTTTTGAGAATGATGTCGCCGGCAACGAAATTATCGAAGGTGCCACGGATCGCTGTATTCTCACCAGTTACCACGAGTGAGCTGGTCCGGAGGATGTTTCCGCTCCAGTCGCGGTGATATAGTGTGGCGCGCGAATCATCGCTCGAAACGCCCACAGTGGCGGAGAGAATATCGTCCGAATCGAAATAGGCCTTCACGTCGGGTGTTGGGCGGTTGGGGAGCTGCAAGTAAACCGTGAGTGGATCGCCTTCGGTGTCATCGGACTGCGTCACTTTGCCAACACGTCCATAAACGCAGACGCGCATGCCATTGTATTTTTGAAAAGCAGTATCCGGAGAGTTGGCAAAATCATTTACGATTTGTTCGAGTGTGACAAAGCCGTCCGGCGGCAGGGTAGGCAGCGGAGTTTGGCATAATGCCGCACAGATCGTAGCAAGCAGCAGCGCAATCGAGGTTTTTGCTATATTCATAACATTGCCGATCATGGATCAAGCACGGCGCATGCTCAACGAAAAAGCCATCTGCTTTCCGTTTCGCGGTGGATTAAAAAAACCAGAAACTCCTCAATAGCCATTCTTGCCTCAATAAGTCATCGGCGAGGAACCTCCGCTTCCACGGCCTAGAAACATCAAGACCATCGGATGAGGATCAGAGATGGTCTATTATTTTTTGCGGATTTTTCGAAGTGGGTGCTCGTCGAGGACATTAGCCCGAATGCCGTCGAACTTGCTTGGATCGTAGAGTTGGATGCCCACGTAGTAGTAAATGGGGCAGACGGGGATGGCTTTTTTCACGAGAAGATCCTCGGCTTGTCGCAGGATTTCAAAGCGGCGTGCGGGATCGAGTTCCCGTGAGGCGGCGGCGACGAGGGCATCGTAGCTCGGTGAGCTCCATCCCGTGCGGTTGTTGCCGCCACCAGTGAGGAACATATCTAGGAACGTGTTGGGGTCCGCATAGTCGCCGACCCAACTGGAACGGGCGATGTCGTAGTCGAGAAGCGAAAGCGAGTTCAAATACACTTTCCACTCCTGTCGCACGAGGTTCACATTCACTCCAAGCGAATCGCGCCACATGTTTTGGAGTTCCACGGCGATCGCTTCATTGAGTTCGCTCTTACTATAAAGGTAGTTCACATTAGGAAATCCCTTTCCAGCCGGAAATCCCGCCTCGGAGAGTAATCGCGCCGCTTGCGCAGGATCAAAGGGCAACCCATCAGTGCCTTTGAATCCAGGTATCCCTGGTGGAACAAAGCCATTCGCAGGGGGTTCCCCTGCACGCGTGATTTTATTTACGATGCGTTTTTTATCTACCGCCAGAGAGAAGGCGCGGCGCACCCGTTCATCCTTGAAGGGACCGCGGTCGCAATTGTAACGCAGGAAGTAAATTCCTAAAAATGGGGTCGCATGAAAGTCTGGGCGTTTTTTTAAATCCTCCAGCAAGGCTGGTGGAGCGAGGCCCTTGTCCATCATGAGATCGGCAAGTCCGCTGGCGTAAAAATTAAAGGCCACATTGGCATCTGAGATCGGAAGTACGTCGATGGTTTCCAGTGCTACGTTCGCGGAGTCCCAATACTGGGAGTTTTTACGAAGCCGGATTTTGTCATTAATTCGCCAGCTTTCCAGCGCGTAGGCTCCATTAGAAATGATCTTTCCGGGTTTGACCCAATCGTCCCCCGCACGCTTGATCAGATCGACAGGGAGAGGGTGCAGTGTCGGAAAAGCGCAGAGTTGTAGGAAGTGGCTTGTGGGATTTTCGAGTTCCACAACGAGCGTTCGTTCATCGATAGCGCGAACGCCCACTTGCGAGAAATTGGCAAGTTTTCCTTCCGAAAACAATTGAGCATTTTTGATCGGATAGAGTTGATAATTGTACTGAGATCCGGTTTCGGGCGTGAGGGTGTGACGCCAAGATTCCACGAAATCGTGGGCCGTGAGAGGCGATCCATCGCTCCACTTGGCATTGGCCCTAATGTGAAACGTGTAGGTTTTTCCATCGGGAGAGATCTCCCATCTTTCGGCGACTCCGGGTGAAGGTTGGCCGTTTTCGTCGTAAGCGCAAAGGCCCTCAAAAAGTGCATTGACGATGCGACCCTCGGGTTGACCTGTGATGATGGCAGGGTCGAGTGTTTCGGGTTCGGCTCCGTTGAGGAAGACGAGGTCGGCGCGACGATCTGCTTTCCCGCAACCGGCAAGGAGCAGAGTTAAAATAGCCATGCAAATCCCGAGGGATACCCGTAAAGTCATTTTGCCATGAAACCGATATTACCGCTGTCTGCAATGCAGATCAGCTCTTTGACGGCTTGCCGTTCCTTGTTTTTCATCGATAAGTATGTGGCATTTCTCATTCTATGAACCACGATTTTCGCCGCGCTCTCCAGTATTTCTTACGTGCCTGTCTCTTGAAGTGCCCGGAGTGCGGAACGAAGCCGATCTTCATGCCGCTTTATCGAATTCGGCGCTTGAGGGATTACTTTACGCCCCTCGATGGGTGTCCGCGGTGTGGGTATGCTTATGAGCGGGAACTCGGATACTTCCTGCTGTCGATCTGGGCGATCAATTACGGCGGTGGAAGCCTTCTGGGCATCATGATCTATTGTTATCTGGAGTATTTTTACCATCTAAGCCTACCCATTTTGCTTGTATGCGTGATCTCACCAGTCGTGCTTTTTAACTTCTTCTTCGCGCGCCACTCCAAGGCCTTTTTTCTCGCGCTGGATCATTATTTTGATCCGCATGTCAAAGAGGGTGGCAATGGTGGTGATGGCGGTAGTAATACGAAGGAACCTCCGGCGCCCACATCGCCAGTTGCTCCGCAGGTTGCGCCGACTCCTGATCCTGGCGTGCTGGTTGGATGAAAACGCACATCCTCAAGCTCCACTGCCCCGATGCCGTTGGCCTTCTGGCGCGAATCACTGGATTTATTGCAGCCTCAGGCGGGAATCTGCTGGAAGTGAGTCAATATACCGATCCGCTTTCAAAGTGGTTTTTCAGTCGACTTGCCTTCACTAGAGGAAAAATGGACTCGGACCCCTCGCTGTTCCGCTCGGAGTTTGAGTCCATCGCAACTGAGATGCGAGCTGAGTGGTCTTTGCGCCCCAGCGATCGCCCAATGAATGCCGTTCTTTTGACAAGCCGACAAGATCATTGCTTGGCTGATCTCCTCTGGCGCTGGCGTTCTGGGGAATTGAATATTTCGATTCCGAAGGTGATTTCAAATCACGGTGACTGCCGAGGGATCGTTGAGCGTGAGGGTTTGGTTTTTGAGGAGATGGATTTCGATGGCGACAAGCCCGCTGCTTTTGAGCAACTCGCCGCCCGTTTGCGGGATTGCCAAGCCGAGTTGATTGTTCTCGCTCGCTTCATGCAAATCCTGCCCGATTGGCTTTGCCGCGAATTCGAAGGGCGCATTATCAATATCCACCATTCGTTTTTACCAGCCTTCGTGGGAGCGAACCCCTATCGCCGTGCCTTTGAGCGTGGAGTGAAGCTGATCGGAGCGACCTGCCACTACGCCACATCCGAATTGGATCAGGGGCCGATCATTGAGCAGGAGGTTGCGCGCGTGGAGCATTATCACGTTCCCGATGATCTGGTGCGGATGGGGCGTGACTGCGAAAAACTCGCTCTTGCCCGAGGTGTCCGTTTTCATGT
>CAYRTN010000107.1:0-6212 GCA_964427235.1 uncultured Chthoniobacter sp.
TGCCACCAGAACTCATGAGGAAGGTGTAGCCATCGGGGGCAGACTTGGCCACGATATCGCCACCTAGGTTGCCATTGGCACCGCCTCTGTTTTCAATGACAACAGGTTGGCCTAAAGCCTCTGCCAATGGAATGCCTACAGCACGTGCAATTTGATCTGCGGCGCCACCTGGTGGAAAGTTGACCACCACTTTGATGGGTTTGGAAGGCCACGTTTGAGCCAAAACATCGACACTCAATGCGGTGCCAAGCAACATCAAGGACAAAGCGGTTGCCAGCGAACGCTTGGTTAAACCAAGCCCACGTTTCATATTGTTTTTTTGTAACATGTTGTCTCCATTTGAATTGAATATTTGTAGGCAAGTTAGCGGGTGTTCAAAATAACAAGTTAAGTGGGTTGTTTTAACCTTGGATTTTTCATCCACAAAATGGGTTGCTCTTTGACTGGGCGCGCAGGCGCACCATGCTGTAGCAAAGCCATGTCAAACAACTGCCCTTTTTCATCTTGCAAAGCAGCATTTCGAATTTGAGAAACAACGGCTGCTTGATCATGCGCAGATTGATTTGCTGCTGGCTGACAAACACTGCGCAAAATATGCAGCAAGTTATCTTTACCGCGCTCGTTGGTACTGCCATAGCCCTTGATCAACTGCCCACACTTTGCCACCTCTAAGCCAAACAGAGTCGATTGACGGCAAGCGCTGGCAATACCTTCAAGCCACTCTTCAATGAGAGCCTGTTCATTGGCAAAACGACTTCCAAAGGGTCTGACCACACGCATGGCCGCCAAAAACCGCAAACTGAGCAAGCCCCAAACAGAATGTCGCGCCAACTTGATGGGCATGGCCCAAGCTTCCTTGCCCTTCAAAATGCGCGCGCGATCCCACCTGAGTAAGACTTCGGCCCAAGTCTTGGGCAGCACAGCGGCAAGTTCCGGCACACCTGGTTTGAAGTGGTCGTAGACTTTGAGCAACTCGCCCTCTTTGAGTTTCACTTCGCTAGAGACACGCTGCCACCGAGTAACTCTACTTTTTAAGTAAGCCACCTGAATGATGTCGTCAAAGGCCATCCACAAGGCCAACCAACGAATGGTCTCGTGGGTCACTGGGCAATCGGGCGTGCTGCTGGGGCTGGTCAATTCAATGGCCTGAAGCGAGGCTAAGCGAGTGACCAACAATTGCGCGTAAGACTCGCCTTGGTATTGCACCAAACGGGCATAAGCCAATGACAACAAGCTGTGCATGCTGGCAGGAAATTGCTGCGCAACGCTGGCTGGCAAATTGGCGGACTCAGTCAGCACTGGAGCAGGCGCCTTCAAAACATGCTCCACATACTGCGCTTGTTCACGCTGCTGGCTCACACGGTCAAAGGCCAATGCAAAGCCTTTTAAGCTGGCTTTGGCAGCTGCCGATTTGCCAGACAACACCGCTTCATAATGACGCCGATCAAAAGGCAGCAAACCACTGGCGGCAATGGCACCCAGCATGACCGCGCTTACCATGGTGCCCGCCTGCTGGCACAAGGCCGCCATGTCAATCACATGGTGTCGCAAACTGTTGGCTGCGATGACATCAATCAATGGCGCTTCTTCACGGCGTCCATCGCCCATGACCATTTTCTCGGCCGTGGTTAATGCTCGCGAAGAAGAGCTGATGACGCAAGTACGGTCCTTTGAAGCCAAACCATGACCCACTTGACGCGCTGTTTCTAGCAACTCAGAAGAAATCAATGCGTCCAATCTGCCTGGCAGCGGGTTTAAGCCAAGCACTGGCTTTTGCCCATTCAGCTGTGAATTTGAAACTGGAAAAATTTCTAAGTAGTAAGTGGTGGCCCCCGTGCGCTGAGCCACACCCGGAATAGAAGTGGCCTGTGCCGGATGGTCGGCATGGTGAGCAACCTCTACCAACCAGTCTGCCAAAACGCCACCGCCCTCTCCGCCTAAGGCGCATAGCAAAATAGATACAGCTTGTGTCATATTGGAATCAATTCAGGTATCTATTAGGCGGGCTGCAAAAAGCGAGTTAACCAGCTTTGGAATTTGGCACCCACGCGCTCAAGCAGCTTTGGGTTTTGAATTACTTCGGCACGGTAAAAAGAAGGACACAGTGTGGCTGCGTGGGCATTTTCGCCGCACAGTCCACACCCCACGCAGCCATCAATGACAGTGGCCACAGGGTCAACTTTCAAGGGATCGGGGTTGTCCTTCAAAGTCAGAGTAGGACAACCGGAGATGCGAATACACGCATGGTCGCCATTGCAAACATCTTCGTCCACGCCATACTTCACACGCTCTACACGTTCGCCTTTTGAAAGCAAAGAAGCCAGCCAAGGCTTAATGCGGCGTTGCCTTTCTAATTGGCACTCACCTTCCGCCACAATGACTTTCAGCCCTTGAAAATCGGTGGTGAAGGCTTCGGTCAGTGTTGCCTGCATTTTGGCAACCTCATAGGTATGCACCGTTCGCAACCACTTCACACCCATGCCCTCTAAGGTGGTCTCAATCACATGGTTGGTATGGGCCAAGCTTTGACGCTTGTCCGACGTAGCATCCTTAGACAATTCTGTGGGCGTGTTGATAATGTCTTGCGTACCCGTGGCAGAGGTGTAGCCATTTTTAAAAATCAACAACACTGCGTCGTCGGCATTGAACAGCGCACTTTGAACACCTGTTAACAAACCGTTGTGCCAAAACCCACCATCGCCCATGACCGACAGCACGCGCCTTTTCATGACAGGCGACACGCCGGCTCGGCTGGCCAAGCTCATGCCATAGCCCAAAATAGAATGCCCCACCGAGAAGGGCTCGAAGGTGGCCAGTGCATGACAACCAATATCGCCCGATACATGCACAGGGCCAACTTTTTCTTGAGCCAACTTCAGGGCAGAAAACACCGGCCGCTCTGGACAGCCAATGCACATGCTGGGGGGCCGCGCTGGCACAGGGCTGCCCAACATCGATTGAACATCTTGCCTGCGAATGGAATTGGTTTGCAGCCATTCGCGCGTGCTCTCGGGCACGGCCAATGGCTCGTGGCGACTTAAAAATTTTAACAAGCCATCTGCCATGACTTCGGCCGTGTACTCACCGCCCGATGGCAACATGTCCTTGCCATGCAATGGCGTTTGCAAGTCAAGCCGGCGAAGCATGAGGGCCAACTCTTGTTCAATGTACTCAGGTTGTCCTTCTTCCAAAAGAAGCACAGCCGACTTGTCTTTGCAAAAATCGACCAACTCGTTTGGCACCAAAGGATAGGTGACATTCAAAACCAAAATTGAAAGACTCGACACACCAAATGCATCTGATAAGTCGAACTGCTGCAAAGTTCTAATGAGCGTGTTGTAAAGCCCACCTTGAACAATCAAGCCCAAATGCTTGTGACGAGTTCCCGGAAAGTGTTCGTTCAATTTGTTGGCCGCAATGAACTCCCTTGCCGCTGGCAGTCTGTGCGCAATTTTTCTTTTTTCTTGTGCAAAGGTGACAGGCGGGTGTGCCAGGCGCATGTAGTCAAACCCTGCAGGCTCGGCAATTAAATTCTTCTTAGACAGAAGCGGCGCTTGATTGTTTTTAGCTTCAAACTCACCGCGCACATGACACGCGCGAATGCGCAGCTCCATCATGACGGGCATGTTAGAAGCTTCAGACAATCTAAAACCTTGCTCGACCATGTTGACCATTTGACCCAACTCAGGCCGAGGGTCAAGCAAGCACATGCCCGACTTCAAGGCATAGGCGTGTGTTCGTTCTTGAATGACGCTGGCACCCTCGCCATAGTCTTCGCCCACCACAATGAGCACACCACCTGTTACGCCAGGCGAAGACAAATTGGACAAGGCATCGGCCGCCACGTTAGTGCCCACAATGGATTTCCAAGTGACTGCGCCCCTGATGGGGTAGTGAATAGAGGCGCCCAGCATGGCCGCCGCAGACGCTTCGTTGGAACAAGCCTCCACATGAACACCGAGTTCGTCCATGTAAGACTTGGCTTGGACCATGACATCCAAGAGGTGAGACACAGGTGCACCTTGGTACCCCCCCACATAGGCAACACCGGATTGAAGCAAAGCTTTGGTAATGGCCAGAATGCCTTCCCCGCGGAAAACTTCACCATCCCCCATGCGCAAGGACTTTATTTCTTCGTGAAACGAGACTTCCAAAAGTGACTCCAAGTCTTTTGATGTTCAGGCAGAACCTGCGTATTGGACTGCCGAAAGCGTATCAGTCTAGTCCAAAAGCCAATTACAGAAACAGCGCATCGTCAAAAATAGCCACGGCTCGGGTCCAACCCGCAGATGCACCCCTGATCTTGTGCGGAAAGCAACTGATGTAAAAACCTGAAGCAGGCAATACCTCCAAGTTGTGCAACTTTTCAATGTGGCAATAGCCAATGTCTCTGCCTGCTTTGTGGCCTTCCCAGATCAAGGAGGCATCGTGCGAGGCTTTGTATTTTTCCGCCGTATGCACAAAAGGTGCATCCCAACTCCATGCGTCTGTGCCAGTCAATCGAACACCCCTTTCCAGCAGGTACATGGTGGCTTCATAGCCCATGCCACAACCTGTAGCCACATAATTGGCGTGACCATATTTCATGCCTGCAGCGGTGTTAATGACCACGATCTCTAGGGGTTGCAGTTCGTGTTTGATTCTTTTTAATTCATCTTCAACATCTTGAGCGGTGACCACATAGCCATCGGCAAAGTGTCTGAAATCAAGCTTGACGCCAGGCTGAAAGCACCACTCAAGTGGCACGTCGTGAATGGCAATGGCTGGTCTCTTTTGGCCCAACGCGTTGTCCATGGTCGAATGAAAGTGGTAAGGCGCGTCTAAGTGTGTTCCATTGTGCGTTGACAATTGAACAGTTTCAACGGCCCACCCCTCGCCATCAGGCAAGTCTTCTTTTTTGAGCCCTGGAAAAAATGGCGCGATCTGCTCAAACGAATTTTCGTGAGTGAAATACTCAATTTTGGGAGCAAAAGCCGGAGGATCACTGACCACATCGTTTTCAAGAAAGATGGACAGGTCTACAAATTTTCGTGCCATGGCGATCGGTTCTTTCATTTCCAAAAAATCAAAATAAGTTTACAGTCAGTCGTTACCTAAAGTAAATTGAATTCAACTCACAATGTCAACTCAAGCCTTAGAACCAGCCAAAGTCAATGCCAAAGATTTGTTCATGGTTCTCATTGTGACGGTTTCATGGGGAATGAACTACCCCATCATGAAGTTTGTCGTCAACAGCTACCCTCCCTCTGCCTTCAGGGCTTACACCTTCATCGTCGGTTTTGTCTCTTTAGGTTTGTACGCCTATTACAAGGGTATTTCCTTGGCTGTGCTCCCTACTGAAAGATGGCCCGTTTTCAAACTAAGCCTGTTCAACATGGTCGGGTGGCATTTGGCCATGATCTATGGGGTCAGCATGCTCAATTCTGGGCGGGCCGCCATCATTGGTTACACCATGCCCGTTTGGGCCTTGTTGGCCAGTGCCTTGCTGTACAAAGAAAAAATCAAAGCCCGATCTGTTGTCAGCATTGTTTTGGCCATGTCCGCTGCACTGCTACTGGCTTGGGGCAGTCGTGAACAGTGGGGCAATCAACCTTTAGGCGTTGGCATCATGGTGGTGGCCGCAGTCATTTGGGGCATTGGCAATGCCATGATGAAAAATTCAAAACTTGCCCTGCATGGCGTAGCGCTTACTTTCTGGGCCTTGTTCATTGCGTTTGTATTTTTCTTTTTAATCACGCTTGCCTTTGAGACAGAACAATGGGCTTGGCCCAACTTTTTGCAATGGTTGGCCATCCTGTATGGCGGCGTCATCACGTTTGCACTGAGTTATGTGGCTTGGTTCCATGTTGCCAGAAAATTATCTGCTGTATCTAGCGGGCTCTCTATCATGTTGGTACCTGTCTTTGGCGTGACGGGGGGTGCACTGGTGCTAGGCGAAACTGTCATGGCGCCCGACATTGCAGCCCTGTTTTTAATCTTAATGGCCATGGTGGTGGTGCTCTCTCCCAACCTCAACATCCAACAATTTTTTAAACCCAAATCAGAAAATTAATTTTATGAAGGAAGCAAGATGATTCAAACACGCCATCTTTTCAGCATTAAATTGTCAGTCCCCAGCATCATCGATTTGGGCCAAACACCCATGGGTGGTCGCAAGATTGCCCAAGTCAGTGGTGGCGAATTTACGGGCGACCGCATGAAGGGCACTGTGG
>CAYRTN010000108.1:0-6136 GCA_964427235.1 uncultured Chthoniobacter sp.
GCGCCAACAAGCCACTCGCAAGCCTTCAACACCCGACCGCTCGGATACGGGCCTCGGAGTGCGGCCCATTCGCGTCGGGCCACATCCAATGGCATTGTGGGAAGAAGGGCATTGACCAGCATATCGCCGGCCCGATCTGCCCCGACTAGCGCCATCGGACGATCCAATTTCGCCGCCCTCAGATTCCAATGGTGACTCCAATAAGGATGACTGAGCGTTTCAAAGAATCGCAAAAACCCATCGCAACCTCCCGTTCGAATGGCGACCCGAAGTTTATCAAAATCGCGAGCGAGTGCAAAAAGGGCGCCCAAGCGACGATGTGGGTGGTTCGCCGGACGGAGACCAGAGAGCTTCCAAATCGATGAAGGAAGGACCAAACGCGCGAGCATATCGCGAACTGTCCACCAATGATCCCAAAGAGGCTTCAGATAACGCCTCGTGATTTCATCAGCGTCATCAAAGTTGCGAGGTTCCAAAAATCCGGCCACACCAAAAAGCAAAGCCTCTCCCACTTCCGAACCTGCATCACGTAACCCGAGTCTCTGCGCAGCGAGAAGAAAAGGGATGGAGTTGTTTTTGTATCCCAACCCGCTCGCGAGGGCATAAAATAGAGCGGTATCTGGCCCATGCAGTGAGGAAGCGGACGCATACGCGGACTGTTTTGTCCGAAGTCGAAATTCGGCAGCCTCATCGATCATCACACGCGCCGTGTCCAGATCGACTGGCTGAGGCACATTCGGAAACTTGGAGGCCGTTTCCCCTTCTATCTCCAAGCGGGCCTGGGCGACCTCGCGATGATCGACAGTTCTGGCAAAGGCCGCTTCGTCAGGTTGAGCTATAAAAAGTTGCAACTCGACGGATGAGAAGGCCGGATTCGTGGCATGTCCGTGACGCTCCCAATCGCGGGCATCCCAATCCACCTCGAGATCGCCCGTTTTTTCTCCGCCATTTTCGAAACGAAAACGCACCCCCTTAAAATCAGGGCCAGACTCGCGATTCCACTCCCCAAAATGCAAAACCTCGACCATCTCTCCTCGAGTCGTTCGCCAGCGAGAACCATAAACTCCACTAAAAAGTCTGGCCTGCACTTCAATCTCACTGAGATGCACGGGCGATGATTCCCGAAGATGCGATGACATCCTCGCCGATGCATAATCTGCTCTGGAGGGAACCATCATTGTGCGTGGACTTCCGACAAAGCCTCCTCCATCTGTATCGTGTCAGGCTCAGGGAGTCGGGCTGTTGCCTTTTCGATTTCAATAGAGAGACGAGCGGCAATCGCTGGATTTTCTACTAACTTCGCAGCAGCTCGAAATGAATCTAAAGCCATCACAGGTTCACCGGCGTCGAACTGCGCTGCGCCAAGAGCCTCTTGGAACATCGGGTCGCGGGTTTCGTTTGCGGCTTTATTGGTGGCAAAAATGGCATTGAGGATATTGGATTTCGCATTGCGGGTGATGCTACGAAAGGTCCGCCAGTTGTTGGCCGGCTGGTTGCGCGGATCGTAAAACGAATTCCATGCAGAATAAGGTCGATAAAGAGGGTCTCCAATGACAACACCTGCCCATGAGACCACCCGTTGTGACATCCATGCGCTTTCAGCGAGAGTGAGGCCTGTCATCAGACGATCTTGAAAAATGCTGAAATTTGCAGTGAATGTCAGGAAGGGCTCATAGACATTGCCCAGCGTGGCCGCAGCGCCATGCGCTATGAGAGGAGCACACCAATAGCGAGTCGTGCTTCGAAGAGAGCTTGCACTGTATGAGTGAAGATGGACGGCAATCGCTCCAGGCTTAAATTGGAAGTCCTCCTTAGCGAATGGGCCATCAATATCACCAACATACCAACCATAATAAATCGCCGCATCCGTAATGGGAAAATCACCAGAAAAGGTTTCAGGGTTGTCGTCAAAAATCGTTGGCATTCCCTGACGGCGGAGATCATACACCAAACGACGCAACCAGATATCCCCCTCGATATAGGATGAGTTGCTGGATCCACTCTTGATACCTCGGGCATCAACGTAAGCCCACCCCCAGAGACCCTCTTTCTCGGCCTGCAACGAATCATCTATCATACGACGAACCATCGCCGGCGTGGGAGCGTCGAGTCGTGCCGGCAAGAGCAAACCAGGAAACCCGGGCTCATCGAGAATCTGCGTGAATCTACCGCAATAGGGATTTGTGATCGCTCCAGAGGGGGTAAAATCAGGGAGCCCGATTGAAGCCAATTCGCTGTCCACGGAAGCGTCATTTCTTTTTGCCATCATAGGATGGAGAAGGGTGTGCGAGGGTTCATAACCGCTATAGGAATCAGGGGCGATTTTGAGCGGAACCCCACGAATGATAGCAAGGAAACGGATCGACGTCGAAGTGACCTCATCGCCCTTGGCTGCATTCATGCGCCACCATCCAGCGGAAATCATTTTTTTCCGAAAGGGGTCTGCGATCGTGCGGTTGAAATCGTCTCGCGATATTTCCTCCTTGAGAGGACAATCGAGCCCAAAAATATGCCCCTGCGCTATGCCTCGCCTCGCAGCGTAGTAGGCAGCCAACTCTACTGAATCGGGGTCATTAATATTATACACGACGACCGTGGCTTCAGGCGCACGCTCTTGTGCTTGGGCAATCGGAAGCCAACCGAAAACCAGAGCAAAAGTTAGAAATCTAGAAATCCAAGCGCATCCCATCATAGGTCAACCTGATGTCAGCCGGCAGATCGGCTTCGGTCTTTTCGTGCCCCAATTCGTGGCACATGTGGATGAAGTAAGTTTTCCGAGCTCTGATGCGGCGCGCCGCCTCGATGGCCCCCGGGATGGTGAGATGCGATTGATGAGAGTGGTGCCGTAGGGCATCGATAACAAGAACCTCGACATCCATTGCCGCAGCTACGGCATCCGGCGGCACCGCCTGACAATCGGTAAAATAGGCGAGCATGCGGCGGCCATTTTTTTCGAAAACAAAACCATTCGTAACCATGCTGGCGTGGGGCAACTCAACAGGAATAATATCGAGTCCACCAAGCTGAAACGGGCCATTCAGAACAATGGGCTCGGGCCGAACGTAATTCGGATATCGAGCCGAACCATCGAACGCATACTGGAAAGTGCGAGCCAAGTCACTCAAGGTGCGAGGCGATCCATAAATCGGGATACTTTTATCCTCCATCTCACAAAAACGGCGCAGGTCGTCGAAACCCAACACGTGATCGACATGAGAATGAGTGTAGAGAACGGCATCCACCCGTTTGATGCGCTCGCGAAGGCACTGAGCCCGAAAATCTGGCGTCGTATCTACAATGATCGACATCTCGGGCGTCCGCACATGAATTGCAGTTCGAAGCCGTTTGTCGCGGGGGTCTTCTGAAAGACAAACAGGGCATTCACATCCGATCACGGGAATACCATGCGAAGTTCCGGTTCCCAAAAATGTGATTTCCATCTCCCTCATCGCTTTGATTTCTGAGCGAAGAGTGACATACTCGCCCCATGTCCGCAACGCTGACATCACTTCGAATCCGCAACCTTGCCTTGGTCGAGGAGCTTTTCTGGGAACCTCCCGGGGGCTTTGTCGCAATCACGGGTGAAACCGGCGCGGGAAAATCCGTCATCCTCGGCGCAATCAAACTTCTACTCGGTGAACGCGCCGACAAGTCGCTCATCCGTTCGGGAGCCGATGCCTGCACAGTGGAAGGTGTTTTTATGATTCCATCCGAGTCCCCGCTGCACGAGATCCTCTCCGAAGGTGGCGCGGATTCCTGTGAAGACGGCCAACTCATCATCAAACGCGTGGTTTCCACCAGCGGCACAGGGAGACAATTCCTTAACGCCTCGGCATGCCCGCTGTCTTTACTGAAACAAATCGGCGACCTTCTCGTTGACCTCCACGGCCCACACGATCATCAAAGCCTCTTCTCCCGAGATCAGCAGTTACTGGTTCTGGATGCCTTTGCGGGTAATGCGGAACACCGCAAAAGCTACGCTGCGAAGCGCAAGGAATGGCTGCATTTAACCGCAGAAAAAAAACGCCTCACTGAAGATGCGGAATCTTTAGCACGCGAACTCGACCTGTTGTCCCATCAGGTGAATGAAATTGAATCTACCGCCCTCCAACCCGGCGAAGAGGAGCAGCTTTTATCCAAGCAACGGACCGCCGCCAATGCCCATCGACTCTGTGCGATTTGCTCAGAGATGAGCGACGCCCTCATCAACTCAGATGAGGCCATTGCTTCGAGGTGGACGGAGGTGTCGCGACTAGCCAAGGAATTGCTGCGCTTGGATTCCAGCACGCAAAACATCTCCCTCGCCGTCTCCGGAATTTTTGAATCCCTGCAGGATCTTTCACGCGATCTTGATCGCTATGCATCCACACTGGATGAGGATCCCCAAAGCCTATCGTCAATCGACGACCGACTCGATGCCATTCAAACCTTGAAGCGCAAATACGGATCCACAGTCGAAGCCGTGATCGCTTTTGGAAATGAGGCCGCGAGCAAGTTGGCCCATTTACGACAACGCGAGGAACGCGGTGCGGGCCTCGATGAGGAGATAGCCCGCGCGAAGGCTTCATTGGACGATGCTTCAAAGAAACTCAGCCGAATCCGCCGACAGGCCGCACCGAAACTCGAGAAACTTGTCAAACACCACCTCGCCGATTTGGGCTTTTCGCGCGCTGGATACTCGATCCAATTCGAAGAACTTCCTGAGCCTGCGCCGCTGGGATGCGAGCAAATCGATTTCCTCTTCGCGCCGAATCCAGGCGAACCCGAACGCGCCCTCCGAATGATCGCTTCCAGCGGGGAAATTTCCCGAGTGATGCTGGCTTTAAAAACCTCTCTTGCAGCTCAAGACAGCGTTCCGATCCTTGTATTCGACGAAATCGACGCCAATGTCGGCGGCGAAATCGGGGCCATGGTTGGAGCAAAAATGAAGGAACTCGGCCTGAGTCATCAGGTTTTTTGCATCACCCACTTGCCCCAAGTGGCTGCCCAAGCCGCCAGTCAATACGTCGTCATCAAAGAAACCTCAGACGATCGAACACGCACGCGCTTGGCTGAGACGACAGCAGAAAGCCGCATCACCGAGATCGCCCGCATGCTGGGCGGCAAACTCGACTCAGCTCGCAGCCACGCGGAAGCCCTTCTTTCGGGAAAATAGTCTTTGGCAATCTTCTCTCCGAGATTTAGAGTTGCACTCCAACACTAATGGAAGACGCCCCAAGCCATCCCGTTTCAAAAAGTGTCGCTACTTTGCATGGGCCTTTGTCCCACATGGAATCGGCCTTGCGAGAACTTCGCATGTGGAAATTGCGCGCCGAAGGAGTCATGTCTGCATCTGATCAGATCCTTCGCGAGTGGCACACCTCCGACGACGATTCTGTTTACTCGGGCGCCATGGAGTTGATTCTCGGCATTCTCCCCCACGAGTTACCTGGCCAATTTGAAACGTGGATGTCGTTGATCCATCCAGACGACCATAATTCTTACCGAAGTCAAATCGAGGCGGTCTTACTTTCAGGCGGCTCTTTTGAAGTGGAATACCGTGCTCGAAGGAGCAACGGCAAATACACACTACTACTCGAGAGAGGTTACTTTATTCCGCCAGCGCAGGGCGGAGGTGCCGTACTCTCCTCGGTCATCACGGATGTCACTGATCTTCGTGAAATGGAGTCCCGACTAAGGCAAACCCAACAAGTGGAAGCCTTCGGTCAACTCGTCGGCGGCGTCGCACACGATTTCAATAACATGCTTTCGGTCATCATCGGCTACTCCCAAATCATGATGGAAGAAACTGATTCTTCTGAAGAGAACCACACCTTTCTCTCCGAAATCGAAAAGGCCGCTGCACGAGCATCCTCTCTCACAAATCAGCTTCTCGCTTTTAACAAACCACCCGACATCAAGCGGGGCCGCATTGCCATCAATGACCTTTTGATCGACATCTCCAAGATGCTGAAGCGTCTTTTGGGGGAGCAAATCGAGCTCGAATTTATCCCAGAACTAGATTTGTGGTCGCTCGAAGCTGATCGCAGTCAGATCGAGCAATCCTTCATCAACATTGCCGTCGGGGCCAGAAGCACAATGCCAGATGGCGGCAAAATCACGATCACCGCAAAAAATGTGACACTACGCGAAGCAA
>CAYRTN010000109.1:0-1234 GCA_964427235.1 uncultured Chthoniobacter sp.
GGTGATCCGTGGAACTCGTGCGCAGGATATTTCGGCAAGAGATGCTCCAGATATTGGATCAAACCCGAAATGCTCGTGTAGGCCTCAAAGCAGCCCCATGTCCTTCCGCAACCGCAGACAAACTCTGGCAACCCGAGCAACTGTAGCGGCGCGGGCATGTGACCGGCCTCCATACCTGCCAGGGTATCTCCATCGAGAGGGAGACCATCCGGATTAATATAGGCGGCACCAAGTCCGGATCCGGGGGCCAGCATGATCACGCCAGCTTTTTTGGTTCCGCGCACTTTGGCTGCCTCGGCGACACCGCCATAGTTTCCATCATTACCAGTCACAAGCGGCACGTCTCGTCCGGCCTTTTGTTTGAGAGCGGCGGCGTAGTCCGAAAAGAAATCCCAACCCGCAAAACTCACAGGGAGGTTCGCTGTGCGATCGAGTACGCCATACGATTGATAGGGCCCCGGCATGGCGAGACCGACCGCTCGCACCTGCGCCCAAGAAAGTTGGTTGTCCGCAAGGAATTTTTCCACTCCCGCAATCCACCCCTCCACGACAGTTTTTGTACCGAGTTGCGAATTTGTACTGCTCTGAGCGAGGTGCAGTGAGACCGGCGTGCCATCATCGTAGACGCCACAGGTTTTGGAAGTCGTGGCGCCGCTATCCGTTCCGATAAAGATATCTCTCATGGTTTTGGAGTGTTACTTAGACCCATAGCCCGTGCGTCTCCCCAGCGGAACCTCAAAGTTCACCTTATCACTCCGCTTTGGAAGACTTTCGTGACTGGCTGAGAGGGGCCTGCCTGTCACCCATTGCCGTATTTTTTGGCAGGGGTCGGGAAGTGATAAAAATGCGCGTGTTGAGTTCGGTGTCGTCGAAAAGCTCGACGATGTCGCGTGATCGCATGCGAATGCAACCGTAGCTGACTGGCCTTCCAATATTACGTTCTTCGGGTGTGCCGTGAATGTAGATGTAGCGCTTGAAGGCATTTTTATTAGCGTCCTCCAACCCTTCCAACCAAAGAATCCGAGTGACGATCGGATCGCGACCGGGGGCATCCACCTTCAATACCTCGCCCGTTGGTGCCCGACCCTTGAAAACCGTCCCCTCTTTCACATTTTCACCGATCTTTTTCTTCACGCGCAGCAGGCCTAATGGCGTCGCGTAAGAACCGGGGCGGTCTCCCAATCCAAACTTCGAGGTCGAAACACGGAACGTGCGAATCGGCACCCCATCACGA
>CAYRTN010000109.1:1334-6033 GCA_964427235.1 uncultured Chthoniobacter sp.
TCTCCGGCTTGAGAAAAACGCGCACCTGCTGGAGAACTTTGTGAGCGCAGGATTTACTAACGACGACCTTGGAAGATTAACCGATGCGAACTTGATTCAACTGGGTGTGCAAAAAATGGGGGACCGCCGCCGCTTGTTGGTAGCGTTCGCCGAAGGAGCCCAAGATCGCAAGACGATTGCGCCGCCACCCATGCCCACTGCAACCGCCGAGCACCCCCACATCAGCAGAATTGGCCTCCCATTTGTCCCCATCCCTGGATTTAAGACGCTCGCCTGCATCTGGCCGCTTCGGGTTTGCGATTACAGGCTCTATTGCGAAGATAGAGGCCTTCCCTTTCCTGACCAACAAAACCCGACTGGCGACACCCACCCAGTAGTGAATGTGTCCTGGCGCGACGGGATTGAGTTTTGCCTCTGGCTTACACTTGAGGAACGGGCCGCTGGATTGATGGCCGACGATCAGTTTTTCCGTTTGCTCACGGACTTGGAATGGAGTGCCGCCGTCGGCCTCCCGAACGAACTCGGAGCGACTCCGGCCGAACGCAGCAAGAAGATTCCCGTTTACCCGTGGGGCGCTGATTATCCCCCCCCAGCAGGATTCGGCAACTACGACCAATCGCTGAACTCCGATATTTACTCATTCACCTCTCCGGTGGACGCCTTCCATCCCAACGCTCTCGGAATTTATGATCTGAGCGGAAATGTGTGGGAGTGGTGTATGGACAACTACAGTGCATCGCGAAAATACCAGACCATGCGCGGCGGTTCGTGGGACATCAGTGGCCACGCTCTCATGTCCTCAGCTCGCAATGCCAATGATCCCGATGGAACAGGGGCCAGCATGGGACTTCGTATCGCTTGGAGCAGCCAGGATTTCACTCCAGAGGAAAAGGCCCTAGCTCAGGCAGAGCGCCCCTCCTAACTTAGCTCAAAAATGACGCCTCTTATTCTTGTCGTTGGTTTTCTCGGCTCGGGAAAAACCACTTTTCTTAAAAACCTCATGCCCGCCCTAGCTCTGGCCGAGCTTCGTCCGACACTTCTGATCAACGACTACCAGAATGCCCGCGTGGATGCCGCGCAGTTCCAAGATCTCACCGAGGAAGTGAAAGCCTTGAGTGGCGACTGCGTTTGCTGCGGTTCACGAGATGAACTCTTCAGCTTCCTCCATGAGTTCCAGCACGCTCCAGGTCGAGTGATGATCGTGGAGACCAATGGAACAACTGATTCCGCCCACCTCATCGAGTCCCTCGCCTTGGATCCCGCGTTAAAAAAATTCAGCCTCCCGATCCAGCTCTCCATCATCGATGGCAAGAGGTGGCAGAAGCGTTTTTGGCACAATGCCCTCGAGCGCGAACAGGCCAAGACGGCATCGCACCTTTATATTTCACGCAAGGATTTTATCGGCCCAGATCGATTGCAGGCTGTCGAGACCTCACTCATCGACCACGGAGTGCGCGGAACTTATACCGATCCGGTTGCCTTTGCGATGGAGCTAGCTACCGTAGCGGCTTGCATCGATTCCGAGCGCGACGGATTTGCCGCGCCACTCGCTCACGCTCATGAGCACCACGAGGAGGCTAACCACCACTTTGCTTCCTGCGAGATTCCACTCCCGCCGCTGGTCGATCGCCATCGATTTTCCGAGTGGATAAGCCGCCTACCAGAGGAAGTCATCCGCGCGAAAGGGCTTGTCGTTTTTAAAGACGAACCCGAGGAGTTTTTTGTCTTCCAAAAAGTCGATGCCGGTGACGATGTTCAGTTTTTTCCTGTTGGAAAATCTCCCCGCATCCAAACTCCATTGATCCTGCTCATCGGACCACAACTGCCACAAGAGGCCCTCAATCAAAGCATCGGCGAGCTCAACTCCGAAGCGTCAGTTTAATCCCAGATCATCCGGCTCTTCAGAGAGCAGGTGTAAAAGCGGACTGGCCCCATGCATGACCTGCCGCCATGCGGGACCAGGATTTTTCATTTCAATCAAATCCCGAGTCGGCGTGATGACGATCCAGGTATTTTCGGCGACCTCGCCCTCGAGTTGACCCGGTGTCCATCCCGAGTAACCGGCAAAGACACGCAACCCCTGAGTCCATCCGGGCATCGAATCTTCGTCCACAGGAGCGACAAAAGCACGGAAGGCGACCATGGAGGGATTTTCGCGCCACTGGAGACTGGTGAGCAACATCTGGCCGACATCGACAGGCCCACCGTAATACACCGGCACATCCGCCAACTCGTTCACCTCCGTATCGATCGGCCGATTCAAAACAAACCCCATAGCGCCATCCTCTGGCGAGTGCTGCGACACAAACACAATCGTCCGACGAAAATTCGGATCCCGCAGGGACGGGTGAGCCACCAGCAATGAGCCCGTCAGGTTGGCGTCGGCTTTCATGTTTCTAAGAATGTCGCTATTTTTGACCCGGTTTTTCAAATAGGTAATGGCTCACGAGCCATTCGTTACCGCCTCGGAATCCCCAAAGCTCTGCACAGGACATGAAAAACACCCTCCAATACGCGCGCCATTTCGCTGTTTGTTCGCGTCCGTAGGTTTCGGAAAGAATCGGCGTTATCGACGCTTCGTTAGCGTCCATTTTTTCCAACCATGCCTCGGACGTCCGCTGGTAGTGGGTTCCGCACACACGCCAGTGTCTACGGATCGCAAGGTCATCCTGAAAATAGAGCAACAGATCATCCGAGGGCATCGTCCCGCCCTCGAAGAAGTAGCGCGTAATCCAATCCGAAGGATCTGTGCCCTCGAAGTGATAGGCGAATTCACGGTGAGTGAAGATGTGCACGAATAGTTTTCCTCCGGGCCTCAGCCATCGAGCCACCTTGGCCATGAGGAGTTGGTAATTTTTCATGTGCTCAAACATCTCGACTGACACCACGCGATCGAAGCCAGCATCACCCGCTTCAAAAACATTCATGTCCACCGTGAGAATACGAACATTACTGAGCCTTCGCCGAGTAGCCTCGGCGTCGATATGCGCCTTCTGGGTCGCGGAATTGGAGACACCCGTAATCCGTGAAGCGGGATATTTTTCCGCCATCCAAAGAGTCAGGCTTCCCCATCCGCAGCCCAACTCCAAGACGTCGAGACCGTCCCGTAATTCCGCCCGCTCGCAAGTGAGGGCGAGCATGGCTTCTTCGGATTCCTCAAATGTCGTATCCTCGCGCGGCCAGTAGCCGGAGCTGTATTTCATTCGCGGACCGAGAACGAGTTTGAAAAAATCCGTTGGCACCTCGTAGTGCTGCTCATTCGCCGATGCTGTCTTCACTGCGATGGGACTACGTTTGAGTTCCTCAATGAAGGATGCCAGCGCCTCTCCCTGTTCCTCAGCGCTGGACTTCGTCTCTTCGCGTAGTTTTTTGGCGAGCAGATTGCGGATACCGAAACGGATTGCCACGTCGGGCAGAATTTGGCGGGAGAGAAGGTCGTCGATGGAGATCATAATTTTTTTGGAAACCAGGGCAGAAAGACGCTGGTCCGCCTTTGATAATTTCGATAGGCCTCGCCCCTAGAAGCCAGCGAGTGCGCCTCGGATGGCGGAATGCCGGTCACGCAGGTCAGAAAAAACAGCATCAGAAGCGGACTTGCAATTCCCATCCACCACAACGGCGAGCCGATCGAGAAAACAAAATAGGCAATCCACACGCACCACTCAAAAAAATAGTTCGGATGTCGCGAGTATTTCCAGAGCCCGAGATCGCACACGCGACCTTTCGCGGCGGGATGCGCTTTGAAGAGGGCGAGCTGCATGTCGGCAATCGACTCCCCGCCGATCGCCACCAACCAAATCACTAACCCAGCCAACTCAAAAACTCCGACGCCCGCTGCCGTATTCGAACAAGCCAGCGCCACAGGCAAACTCAGCAACCCTACAAGCAGGCCCTGCAATTGAAAAAACCCAAAAAACATCAACCATGTCCGCTTGGGAAACTGCTGCCGAAGGGCCGCGTAGCGGGGATCCTCATCCGGATGATGAGACATGACTCGCTTGTAGAGATGGAATCCCAAACGCAAACTCCATGCGCAAACCATCGCAGCCACGAGGCTATTTCGCACCACATGACCGCTCCCAAAAATGCCATAAAAAAGCGCCACTGGTGCAAATGCAAACGACCACCAAATATCCACAATGCCGGCATTGTTCATCCTCCGAGCAAATACCCACACACCCACCATCATCGCCATAGCGAGCGCTGTTCCAGAAATAAGTAATGCTAGAGTATTCACAAAAAATCGATGCTGTTGAACTTACTCACTATGCCAACGGCAACGAGCTTTTAAAAACTTAAACGTATGATTCAAACCAAAGGCTTGGTGGAACTGCTACAAGAGGCACAAAAACATCGCACGCTAAGTAGATATCTACACTTTCACTGCGAATAGCGGAATTCTCTATCCTCGCTTTTCCTAAACTCGCTTGATGCGAACGAGAGGGAAATTATCTGACGATGGGCACGCCCTTGAGCAAAAGACTCTCAACAAAACCAGTGTGGTAAGCGCCACGGCGGAAGTCAGAATTTTGCATAATGGCCTGCTGGAATGGAATCGTGGTCTTGATGCCCGTGATCATGTATTCGCCCAACGCCCTCGACATGCGGTTGATACACGCGGTGCGGTTGGAGGCGGTGGCGATCACCTTGGCGATCATGGAATCGTAGTTCGACGGGATCGGGTACCCGGCGTAGGCGT
>CAYRTN010000110.1:0-6013 GCA_964427235.1 uncultured Chthoniobacter sp.
CCTGAATAATCTACAGCGGACTTGACGAGTTGGCGGGCGGGTTCCTCGGCAGGAGTATTGAGGATCTCTTCGAGGTGGGAGTTGTATAGCCCATCTGTAACGCCGTCCGTGCAGAGCAAAAAACGGTCGCCGGGTTCAATGCCGATGGCTCCGACCTGGGGTTCCACAAATTGATGGCCGGCTCCAAGCGCTTTCTGCAATACGTTGCGGCGGGGATGTGTTTTGGCCTCTCTTTCATTGATCTGCCCGTTGCGGTGGAGCCACCCGACATAGGTGTCGTCCTCGGAGACCTGCTTGAGACCTCCTGAAGCCGGAAGAAGATAGATGCGACTATCACCGATGTGCGCGAAATAAACCCAATCGGGAGTGAACCAACACAGGCTGAGTGTGGCTCCCATGCCATGGCATTCCTCATAGCAGGAGCCCAAATACAAAAGGGCCTTGTGAATTTCGGCGAAGAGTTCCTGGAGCACATCGCTGAACCCGATCTTGAGGCCGATTGCATTTTGACGGAACAATCGAGGAATGAGGGCGGTGATTTTTTCCACGGCGATCTTACTCGCAAATTCGCCCGCCATGGCGCCCCCCATTCCGTCGCTAACAGCAAAAATATAATCACTGGTTCCGGAGTCGGCCTCGCCGATTTTGCCAAGATGGCGGACTCCAGTTGCGTCCACAGCAAGACCCAGAAAGGAATCTTCGTTATTTTTCCGAACTTTTCCGCAGTCCGTGTGCCCGGACCACATCAAATGATAGGCGGGGGCGTCTGATTTCATTCGCTAGGAGAATCGGCAAGAATCGTCGAGAATTCAAAATCGATCAGGCAAAAGCGTCCATCGGTCTGGCGGTAGGTGACATTGCGCAATTCCGCGTCGTCGTGACGCACTCCGTATTCCTGCAGTTCATTAAAAAGTTCGATTAGGCGTTCGGAATCCAAGTGTTCTACGCGGGCGCCACAACTGGTGGTAACGATTTTTAACTGCTCGGGATCGCTTTCTAAAAGCCGTGGGACGAACGGGCATTTTTTTTCTTCAAGGTAACGCAGAACACGAACCTCGTTGGTAAAGCGTTCTTGTGCCAACGGGCCACGAAATTGTTTGTAAACCCTGCCATCATACCCAATCCGAACGGTAGCCCTGCCTGTGTCTTTAACCTGATTCATTCCTCAGAAAGATTCGGTCGCTTTGGTCGGGTGGCAAATCAAAAGCACCTTTTTAGTTCGAATGGGGTTTTGCCCATCGATAAAAAAAGCGCTTACTTTTTCAGTTTCATCCTCAGGAAGGTCGGCACGTCCAAGTCTTGACCCTCCACGATGGTCGGCTCGATCTTGTCAAATCGTCCGCGAGTGACGGGATCTAAAGGCAACAATGGTTGCTGTACTTTCGGGGCTGGGGCCTTTTCCGGCGGATGGGCTGTATGGGCAGGCATTTCGAAAAAAGGCGCCACTGTTTGTTCTGGTTTGCTCGCCGGTGGTACCGTTGGCTGGCTCTGGGTGAGGGCAGCTAAATCAGGTGTCACTTTGGCCGGTACGCTCGTCCGCTTCGCCGTCCCGCACCGGCCAATGATGGCAACGGTGAGAGGGGAGGAGTGATCGTGGGTGGCGCTTACGCCGAGATTCAACATCGCCGATGGGGAGAGATTGTTGGAAATCTCACGCATGATCTCGGACACCTCTTCCATGCTTAAAGAGGGTGGGCCTGAAATGTGAACGAGGAGTCTCCCAGCGTCGTGCAAGAGGCGTCCGCGGTCTAGAAGAGGGCTGCGAAGAGCGATCTCGAGCGCGTGGTGCCCACGATTTTCTCCGTTGGCCTCACCGCATCCAAAAAGGCAGGAGTCATCGCTGTGTCTGAGAACAGTGAGCATGTCTGGCAGGGATACCGGTATTGGCCCAGCGCTTGTGACGATACGATTAAGACTCGAGATGGAGCGGAACAGCAGGTTGTCGCAAATCGCAAATGTTTCACGGACCTCGGCGTGAGGTTCGATGAGTTCCGACATGCGATCATTTTCAAAATGCAGGATGGCATCTGCGAAGCGGGTGATATCGCGAAGGGATGCCGCAGCTTGTTGAGAGCGGCGGCGACCCTCAAAGGAAAAGGGAGACGTGACCACTGCTATGACGAGGGAACCATTTTGTTTGGCCATCTCTGCCAAGAGTGGCGCTGCGCCTGACCCCGTGCCTCCACCAAGGCCGGCACAGATGAAAATGATGTTTGCACCCGCGATGGCGCGTTGGATCTCTCCCGCTGATTCTTTAGCGGCGTCCAAGCCGATTTCGGGATCGCCTCCGGTCCCCAATCCATGGGTGGTCATTTGTCCCATGGAGATTTTTTTTGAGGCCAGAGTATTCGAGATCGATTGTTGGTCGGTATTGATCGCCAGCGATTCCATCGGGAAGCCTGCCTGCGAGATCAGGCGGTCCATGATGTTTATCCCTGCATTTCCTAGGCCGATGAGGAGTGAT
This sequence comes from uncultured Chthoniobacter sp., assembly GCA_964427235.1. Classification (GTDB taxonomy): domain Bacteria; phylum Verrucomicrobiota; class Verrucomicrobiia; order Chthoniobacterales; family Terrimicrobiaceae; genus UBA967. The sequence goes on from CAYRTN010000110.1 coordinate 2,465, forward strand.
TGCGGTTCACTTTGGCGAGCTAGGTATCTGGGGTAGGTGATCATATCAGATGAAGCTTTCTTGTGATGGAACTAATGAAGCGATTCAAAAAGGATTCCTGCGGAGCATCGGCATCGACGGCATGAGCGTATTTGACTAATCCGATGCAGGTTGAAAGTTGGGGGTTATCAAATGCCGATGTCGGACCTGTGATCGACTGGGCGTGGGCGAAGTGAACTGGAACTTCGAAGACGCTTTCCGCCACCTCGCGGACCCCTTTGATGAGGCTGCAGCCGCCAGTGAGTATGATTCCGGATCCTAAAAGGTGAATAGGAACGACCTCTTGAATTCGGTTGCGAAGTATGCCGAAGAGTTCGTGCAGACGCGAGTGGATGATGAGATTGAGCATGCTGCGATCAATTTCTTTTCCGGAAAACCCCGTGTCATTCTTGAGGGTGATCTTTTCCGATCCGGAGAGGTTTTCTAGAATCGCTGAACCTTCTTCGATTTTGAGTTTCTCGGCCCGGGTGATGGGAATTCGGAGTCCGATGCAGAGATCATTGGTGATGTGGTCGCCGCCGATGGCGATCACGCCGCTTTGGCGGACGGCCCCGTCTTCATAAACAATGTAGTCGGTTACCCCTCCGCCGATATCAATAACAACAACGCCGGATGCCTTTTTCTGGTCATCCAAGATGGTGTGAGCGGAAGCAACGGAGTTGACCACTACGTCTTCCACGTCGATTCCAATTTTGCGTACGCATCGGATGGTGCTTTGGATCCGGTTTACGACGCCGTGAATGATGTGATAATCAGCCTCCAGTTTCGAGCCACCGATCCCGATCGGGTCGATCACGCCCTCGCGACCATCGACATAGTATTGCTGCAAGATGGAGTGAAGGATGTCGTTGTCCTTCGGCAGACTGACTTCCTTGTCCTTCGAGGCGATATCTTCGATTTCCTTTTCCGTAATTTCGCCCCCGCCTTCGATAGTGACGGAGCGTCGATGGTTCGAGCTCTCGATGTGGCTTCCCGTGACAGCTAGCCAGACGCTTTTGATCTCATGGTCGCTGCGTTCCTCGGCGTCGGAAAGAGCATCGTGAACACAGTTTGAGGCATTTTGAAAATCGACAATCTCACCTTTGCGGACACCTCGGGACGGGCTCTCGCCCACACCAAGGAGGCGGACTTCGCCATCTCTTCGGCACTCAGCGACAACAGCGCAAACTTTGGTTGTTCCGATTTCCAGACCGACATGGATCTTTTCGCGAGCCATCAGTTTTTCTTTCCTCTTGATTTTTGCGGGTTGGATTTGGGTTTTTCCGAGCTTTCTTGGCGTTTTGTAGGGGAGGGCACCGAATTCATTACAAATTTAACGGGCGTATTTTTCCGCGCCATCAAGTTGACGGATTCGAGTTCCCTTCCGGTCTCGCGGCAATGTTCAAGAAGTCGCCGTAGTTTTTCGAGTTGGGTGGCGAAATCATCGGAAGCAAATTTGATATGAGCATTTTGATCGGTAATGGCATCGATGCAGTATCCCTTTGTGATATTTAGCGATCGAATCACGAGTAGCGAATCTACTGAATTGCGTGCGATGGAGAGAAGCGTCAGAGCTTTTTTAAGGTCGTCGTTATGGAGAGATTCGGGATCGCCGATTTCTTTGGGATTAACTCCATAGATCACTGGTAACTGATGATAGGAAGAGGTGATCAAAAGGGGCTTCATGAGTAGGCCGTTGGTATCGACCAGATCCATGTTTGTTGGATCGTAGGGTGTTAATGGGTCTGTTGCAGGAGAAACCCATGCGACTGCAGTTCGCGAGGTAAGGGTGATCTTGACCGTCGAAGGTAAGATGCGTTCGATGCAGACATCTGCGACCATGGGAATGGATCGGAGAGATTTTTCTGTAGCGGAGAGATCGATGCCAAAAATATTTTCACCTATTTCAATGCCTGTTCTGGCAACGAGATCTTCACCGGTGATCACATCATCTAACTCGAGATTGAGTTCACGGAGGTTATAGGCCGGATTGCAGTAGAAAAACTTATCCAGAGCCTTGTTTGCACCGAACCAAGTGAATCCGCAGACCAGAGCGACAATGAGAGCAATGACAGATAGCTTGGCCGCGATTTCTTGGCGCTTGCGCCGCGCAGTAGTCGAGCGAATCCTGACATTAAGCAGTTGTCGACCCCTGTTGGATCTTCTGACGCATTCATCTCTGGTTGTTCCGATGGTCATTATCTGTGTTTCTTGGCCAAGGAGAGCCCTGCGATTTCCTCGCAGAGGGATGGATAGTCGAGGCCTGCCACGGCGGCGGCTTTGGGAAGGAGGCTTAATTCCGTCATGCCGGGGATCGTGTTGATCTCCAAAACACTCATAGATCCATCCGGCGCGAGCAGGATGTCCACGCGGGAATAAACCTCCAGATCAAGGGCATGGTGGGCGGCAAGGGCCGTTTGTTGAACGCGGAGCGCGAGTTCAGGGCTTAGTGGGGCTGGAACAAAATACTCCGAGGCGCCGCTGGTGTATTTGTTGTCGTAATCATAAAAGCCATCCTTCGGAACAATCTCGACTACGGGTAGCGCGACTTTGCCTAGGATGCCCACGGTCAATTCACGGCCTGGGAAAAATGCTTCTACCAGAATTTCATCCCCATACTTGAAACAATCCTCCAACGCTGCGGCTAGGGACTCTGGCTTGCGGACGATATGAACTCCAACACTGGATCCCTGTTGCGGAGCCTTCACTACATAGGGAAGTTCCAATCGCGGACTTTCCCCCGCACGGAGAGAATGCCAAGTCGAGGTGGGGACTCCCGCGCGATCGAAGCATTCTTTGGTTCGGATTTTATCGAAAGCGGTACGGCTGCCATTGATTCCTTCACCAGTATATGGGACTCCGCGATGGCTCAGGATTTCCTGCAACTGTCCGTCTTCACCGAAGGTTCCATGGATGATGTTAAAAGCCAGTTCGGTGCCTTCAGGGAGATGGAAGTCCGGGCCGGTGACATCGATTTCGTGAACTTCTGCCCCGCAGATGTGGAGAGCTTTTGCGACAGCCGTCGCCGATCGTAGCGACACCTCGCGTTCTTTCCCCGGTCCGCCCTTGAGCAGGGTGACCTTTTTGCCTTTCAAAATTCCGGAATACATTTTCATAAATCCACTCCCACGATTTGAACCTCGGTTTCGAGGGAGATGCCTCTGTTACGCTCGGCAGCTGTCTGGATTTCCTGGATGAGAGTAAGTACATCCTGCGCTGTAGCGCCTCCATCGTTAACGATGAAGTTACCATGAATATCAGATACCCTTGCTGAGCCGACTGCGAAGTTTTTAAATGCCAGTTCCTCGATGAGTTTACCAGCAGGAATACTTGCGGGATTTTTAAAAATACAACCGGCACTCGCGGCTACAGGTTGGCTCTGACGGCGCTTATTAAGTGATTCTGCCATCACGGCGTCAATCTCATCCTTTGTTCCAACTTGTCCGCGCATCACCGCTGAGAGAGCGTAGTTCTGGCGGAGTGTTGTCACGTTACGGTAATGGACATCCATTTCCTCCGGAGTTTTGACAA
>CAYRTN010000111.1:0-5971 GCA_964427235.1 uncultured Chthoniobacter sp.
GGCCGTGCGTAAATCTCCCCAACATTGGTTTGCATGGAGAGAGGATTTGCGTGATGTTTCTCTCCCTTTTGAAAATGATAGCCACGGAATCCAATCCAGCCGCCAACTCCATGCCCGTCGAAAACATCCGCGTAGCCGGTGTCACACGGTTGATCACCCCTTCGCAGATCAAGGAGCAACTTCCCGCCAATTCCGAACAACTTCGTCTCATAACGAAGACCCGCGAGGAAGCCCGCGCTATCATTCGCGGTGAAGACGACCGACTCCTTGTCATCGTCGGCCCCTGCTCGATCCACGATCCGGCATCCGCAATGGAATACGCGAAACGACTCGCCGCCCTCAGTCGCGAACTCGAAGACCGTTTCCTGCTTGTGATGCGCGTCTATTTTGAGAAACCCCGCACGACGATCGGATGGAAGGGCTTCATCAACGATCCTCGCCTCGATGACTCTTGCGATGTGGCTCTAGGCCTTTCCCTTTCCCGCAAACTGCTTCTCGACATCCTTGACCTCGGCCTCCCAACAGCAACGGAGTTCTTGGATCCCATAATCCCCCAATACACGGCCGACCTCGTGAGCTGGGCAGCCATCGGAGCGCGCACGACCGAATCCCAAACCCATCGCGAACTCGCAAGCGGGCTCTCGATGCCGGTTGGCTTCAAAAACGGAACCGACGGCAGCGTGCAAACGGCGATCGACGCAATGAAATCCTCCCAAGCACCGCACAGCTTCCTAGGCATCGACCAAGAAGGATCGACCAGCATTATTAAAACATCGGGAAATCCGGATAGCCACGTCGTCCTTCGCGGCGGCCGCAATGGTACCAACTACCACCCGGACGATGTGAAAATGGCCCGCGAAACCCTTCGCAAAAATGGTCTGGCCTCGACTCTGATGATCGATTGCAGTCACTCGAATTCGGGCAAGGATCCAAAGCGCCAACCCGATGTCTGGCGCAGCATCCTTGAGCAACGTGCCGCCGGCAACAGCGAGATCATTGGGGCCATGCTGGAGAGCCACCTGCATTTCGGGAGTCAGTCACTTCCACCCCAACCCACCAACCTCCAATACGGCGTTTCCATCACCGATGCTTGCATGGATTGGGAGATGACGGAAAAGCTTCTCCGCGATTGAAAGTCGCCGAAGTTCCGTTTGCAGCGATAGATTTTGAAAGTGCCGGATCGGCTCCAGGCCTCACTGACGAGCCTGTTCAGATTGCAGTCATCCATTGGAGTGGCGAAGAGATCGAGACATCCCTGAATTCCTATCTCCGCCCTTCCCGACAGGTCACTTGGTCGGCAAGGGAGGTCCACGGAATAGGTGATGAACTTCTTGTCGGAGCTCCGCTTTTTGTGGATCTCTGGCCGCAAGTCAAAGCCTCTCTTGGTGCCCGTTGGGTCGTTGCCCATGGAGCAGCAACCGAGAAACGATTTCTGCGCGTGTTTCCCTTTCACGGCTTCGGCCCGTGGGTCGATACACTCACTCTGACCCGCGCCGTCTACCCCGCGCTTCCATCTCATGCCCTCAGCGAAGCCGTCGAGAAATTGGGTCTTACAGCGCAGTTACCGACATCTGGGTTCCGTTGGCATGACGCCTGCAGCGATGCGATCGCCACCGTCGTTTTATTGAGGCATTTGATTCAGGTCACCGAGATCGGCAACGCGCCTGCTGAGATCCTTACTCGGCCGAATCTGACGGAGTATTTTTCCCACCGCAGGGAAAAATCCCGGCAGGCGTGATCACAAAATCCACCCCGAGATCGTGGGCTTCTGAAGGCACTTCGCACACCATCTGTTCCTCAAAGCAAACCCCCACCCTCACGCCTTCACTGTGACTCAGAAAGCGGTCGTAATATCCCCCACCGCGTCCGAGCCGCCTACCGGATCGATCAAAAGCCATCCCTGGAACCAAGATCACATCAGCGGTTGGCTCCACCTCGGGCAGACCGGCTACGGGCTCAAGGAGCGAGAACGCCCCGGGCTGCAATTGCGTCATCACTTCGACATGATGCAACCGCAAGAACTCGCCACCAACGCGGGGAAAGAGGAGTTTTTTTTCCTCAGGCCACGGAGTAAGAATATCGGGTTCCGTTGCCATTGGACTGAAGACACAGGCTGCAACGGCCTCTTGCCAATGCGTCCACGCATCGAGATGCACGCGGATTTTTTCCGATTGCAATGCCTTCAACGCAGGCGACAAATCGCGAAGAATACCTCGCATTTGCGTGCGCAGGCGTTGCTTTTCATCAGCGATCATAGAAAGTAATTAACAGCATGGTCCGAAGATTACTCCGCAAAAAATCCGCCTCGAGCAAGCCGGAGCATCATGTGGACATGAAGTTGGGTTCGGGATGGCACAAAAGAAATTTCCTCGCCGAAGTCGTGATCCCCTCGCTTTTCACCAAGCGGCAAGGGCAGCGGCTCAAACCCGTCTATCCGGAATTGAAGGAGGGCGACATCTGCATCACTTGGATCGGCCATGCCTCATTCCTCATTCAGACTCCGGAACACAGTATTCTTATTGATCCGAATTGGGCGAAGTGGCTAAAAGTGATCAAACGCATCAAGCATCCAGGCATGGAAATCCGTGACCTCCCTGCGATTGATCTCGTACTGGTCACGCATGCGCACTTTGATCACTTGGACCGCAAAACTCTGCGTGCCGTGGCTAGCGACCAAGCGATCGTCGTCCCAGAGCATGTCGGCGGGCTCGTGCACGGGCTTGGATTTCGACACGTGCAGGAGCTTCGGCATTGGGAAAGCTTTGAACTCGGATCACTCAAGGTCACGCTCACTCCCGCGCGACATTGGGGAGCACGAGTCCTCCATGACTCCCATCGCGGGTTCGGAGGTTTTCATATCGAGTATGCTGGGCGCTCGGTCTTCCATTGCGGAGACAGCGCTTACTTCGAGGGCTTCAAGGAAATCGGGGAGCGTCTTCCCGTTGAAATAGCCCTTCTGCCGATCGGGGCCTACGAGGCGCCGACGAAACGGGACGTCCACATGAATCCCGAGGAAGCGATTGAGGCCTTTATGAAATTGGGAGCAAAGACATTTGTTCCGATGCACTTTGGCACGTTCCGATTGAGTTACGAGCCCCTCCACGAACCCCCAGAGCGACTCATCAGAAATGGCGCCCAACGCCAAATCCTAGAGCAAATTTGTATCTTGAACGAAGGCGAGCCACGTATTTTTTAAAGAGCCTTACTCCCGAACAGAGTCCACTGGCAGCATCGCCTCTTCTGGGAGATTCAAATCCGGTTTTCCACTCACTTTTCTCCCGACTTCGGGATCAAACTTTGGCTGAACGTCAGGCGTCATCGGTGCGGTAAAGGGTCTAGGCGCAAATCGTAAGTGGATCTGAGAATTCCGCAAAAAAACCTTACGGCCGGTCTCCATATCCGAGCGCTTGAGAGAAATAACGATCGAGTTGTCACCAGGCGTTAGGAATCTGGCAGGTACAAAGAGGGTCCCCTTTCGCCAACCCGCCAAAATGAGCTTCCCATTCCAATCGGTGACCAGTGCGGGGTCATTCAATTCAAATGCTGGGAAATTCATGTTACCGATCGTTTTTTTGTTCACCTCAACCAGAAGTTGCGCTTCGGGATCCAGCCCCAACGTTTCCAACTTGAGCATCGCTCCCTCGACAGATCCATCCAGTGGAGCCACAAACTCGATGGAGTCCTCCAACTGCTCCATAGGTGCAGAAAGTTCGGCCTCAACAATCGTTCCACGCTGCAAATCACCAGTTAAGGGCGTCAAGCGAATGCCATTGACCTCTCGATCTTCATACACTTGCAAGCCTTCATCCATCAAGGCGGGGGAGTTTCTTGATCCGATAACAGCTGTCGCATTTTCGCGGCAGGGACGGATTGCCAAACTCATAAGCGAATCGAATTTCCCTTTGTAAAGAACCACAATCGCCCCCCCCTCTTTTGTGAGATGCTGAGGAAGAAGTACCGTGCGGGAGTTCAATCCAACAGGCTTATCCTTTTCTCCGAGTCCATACGAAATCGTGGAATCATGTTTTCGATCTAGGGAACGCCACTCCAGAACAGGTCCACCATCACCGGCATCGTCAAAAACCAGAGTCACCGCATACATATCCACCGCCGATTGACGCCAAAGCGGGGGAATTTCGACTTCGACAGACGACGACTCGGGTTCGATACGCACAGGGGATTCCATCCAAGCTGGCATCGGACTCATCTGCACAGCAGGCTTCAGGGCCAAAAGAAACGGATCAAAAGTTCCACCGCCCGGCACGGAGGTGTCTAAAGCGCGAACGAAATCACAGCCTAAGCTGAGAGCTACCAAGAAAAGGAGTTTGAAATTCATTGTCCGCATTTGCACGAGAACAGGGACTATCAACACAAAGACCCATCCATGACAAACTCTCAATTCACAATGCGAACGGGTGTGCCCGGCGGCGCATTCTCAAAGAAGCGTTGAGCTGCCGCTCGTGGCATACGAATGCAACCATGTGAAGCTGGGTAACCCGGCAAATAACCGGCATGCATTCCCACGCCGCCATGAACACGCATAAAGAAGGGCATCGGCGCGCCACGGAATTTCGCCCCCGCAGGGCACTTGTCTTTAGTCACATCGACATTGGCCACGACTACTTCTCCATCGGCATTGATGTAATCGCCATAGAGACTCGAAACATGGTTGCTGTTTTTATCGATGATTTGAAAGGAACCCGAGGGCGTTTTAAAGCCTTCCCGCCCGCTTGAAACCGAGGATCGCCCAACTTCATTTCCATTCTTGAGAAATGTGGCCCGCTGCTGGCCAAGATCAATGACGATCGAGGGCTTGCCCAGCACCCCATCTCCACTCCAAGACCATTCAACCTTCGGGCGAGACTTCGGCGCCTCTTTTGCTGCCTTGGCGGCATCGTAAACGATCTCGTTGTTCTCTCCGAGATAAGCGGTGGAATAAACCCCGAATCGGGACGTTGCAACTTTCGTAGAAGAGGCACAGGCAGTCAAAAATGCGAGACCAAGCGGCAAAAGCCACCGTACACCGCGTGCCACACTGCGCCTCATCATGACCAAGCTCATCGAGACAACATACGCGCTTAGGCGTGAAATTCCTGAATACTTTTCACTTTGTATCCGGATTTCAGCATCGCCCTCATCGCGCCCACGCTGGCGCGGGCTCCACGAAGTGTCGTCATGGTCGACACGCGGGCGGCCACAGCTGCACTACGAATCGCGACCTCGTCCTCCCTCGGCGCACGGCCACTCGGAGTATTAACGATAAAATGCACACTGCCATTTTTAATAGCATCCACGACATTCGGTCGGCCTTCGCGGATCTTGAGAAGAATGGGAACATGGAGTCCGCCATCGGCAAAGTACTTGGCCGTTCCTGAAGAAGCGTGGACTTCGAAGCCCAAGGCAACGAGGTCACGCGCCACTTCGAGAGCCGCCGCTTTATCGGAATCCTTCACACTGATAAAAACATTCCCCTTCAGCGGCAATGCGGGTTGCGCGGACATCTGGCTCTTCGCGTAGGCGATGCCAGGGTCGCTATCAATTCCCATCACCTCACCAGTTGATCGCATTTCGGGGCCGAGAATGATGTCCAGACCGGGGAACTTGATGAATGGGAAGACGGCTTCCTTCACTGAAAAGTAATCCGGAATAATTTCCTCGGTGAATCCGAGTTCTTTCAAAGTTTTTCCAGCCATCACCTTAGCGGCAAGCTTAGCCAACGGTACGCCTGTGGCTTTGCTCACAAAGGGCACCGTGCGTGAAGCACGCGGATTGACCTCAAGGATGTAAACGAGTTCGTCTTTGACGGCAAACTGGACGTTCATGAGTCCACGTACCTCTAATTCGAGAGCCATGGCTTTTGTGGCTTTTTTGATCGTTTCTAGGACCTCTGGTGAAAGCGAGAAACTCGGGATCATACAGGCGCTATCGCCTGAGTGAATGCCGGCCTGCTCGATGTGCTCCATCACCCCAC
>CAYRTN010000112.1:0-5853 GCA_964427235.1 uncultured Chthoniobacter sp.
AAGTTAAAGTGGACCGGAAGTAACCTATGATTTCTATCGCCCAGATTCTTAAGCCCGAGCACATCCATTTATCTCTGAAGGGAGAAAATCAGCTCGATGCCGTTCAGGAAGTCCTTTTTTCCCTGCGTGGCGATGTGCGAGTCCCCGCATGGGAAGACCTCCGCGCCTCTGTGATGGAGCGCAATGCCCCTGCGGTTGCTGCGGGGGGTTGCGGCGTGGTGATTGCCCATGGTCGCACGAATGCGGTGAATGCGCTCGTGATGGGTGCAGGGAGATTGAGCGAGGGATTCCACTCGAATGATATTCCGGAAAAAGTGCGATTTGTTTTCGTGGCCGGCATTCCCACCGCGTTCAACAACGAATACCTGCGCGTGGTCGGCAGCATCGCCAGACTATGCAGTCGCCCAGAACTCCTGAAGGAACTCATCGCCACCTCCACGCCAAGATCTTTCCTAGAAATTCTAGCTTCCGCTGAGCTGAAGCTCTAATGCTGCGAAGCCCTGCGGATACTTAAAGAGCAGGTCCCAAGACGACGCGGAATCCGAAGCTGGTGAACCTCGAGTCTGGGAGACCCACGTCATTTCGGAACGAGGACTTCAAGCGATCGGCATAGCCATTGAACCACGATGCTCCGCGAAGCACCCGGCAATCACTAGTGCGCTCATAGCGATCTTGGCACCATTCCCAAACGTTGCCGCCCAAATCGTAAATTCCAAATGCGTTTGCAGGGAAGCTTCCCACGGGAGAGGTGAACTCAAAGGAATCCACGCCGAGTTCTTGGGAGTAGTTTCCCGCGTTTTGTGCCGGTGGCCATGCGGGCCCCCAAGGATATCCCTCTGTTTGTCCGCTCCGTTTTTCGGGGTTGGATTCTGGCTCTGCGGGCAGACCCACGGCCGCGCTCCACTCGAGATCAGCTGGTAGGCGGTACTCGATATCCGCGCCAATCGAACCCGCAGCACGCTCGCGTTGCGTGAGCCATTCGCAAAAAGCCCCAGCCTCATGCCAAGTGACATTGACGACAGGGTGATCCGATGTGCTGCCAGCAGCTTGGGTCGGGAGAGCCACCCCTTTTTCCGAGGCAAATGCATTGAAATCGCCAACGCGCACTGGCCAAATGCAAAAAAGCGTGCTGAAACGGGGAACAGGCACAAACGGCATACCCAAGCTATTAACAAAAGGGGCTTCTTGAGTAGCTAGAACGGAAGAGGTGGCTGAATTGAAACTCATGGGAGGGTGATAAAAAACCCGCTTCTAACTAGCAAGAGCAAACATCAAAAACCTTTGCCTTTCGACGTATCGAATCACCCGTCGGTTGCGTTTTGTTTGCAATGACTCAGCGGCTCCTCTAAATAAAAACCAGCTCTGTTCACCTCAGCGAATCACCACCATGCGCAAAAACTTTTTACTCTTCCTTTTTTCCTCATGCCTCGCCATCGCCACCATCGGTTGCTCGAGTACAACAAAGGTGAGTCCGGCTGTGCTTTCGGCCGCCACTTCGCGTGGGGTGAACTCCTCGACCACGTCTAAGATGTCCTCCGCCCAGGCCCTCGATTTTGCAGATATCCAGAACCTCGTTGTTAAAGGGGTTCCGGCTTCGACGGTCATAGCCTATCTCAATAGCACGCGACGGGTTTACCATTTCTCTTCTGCCCAGATCACCTCACTAGAGTCCGCTGGGGCTGCTCCGCAACTGGTGAACTATCTGGAGGAATCCGCCGGCTTCTATGGTAAGGTTCCCGCCACAGTCCGAAATAACCGGAATGGCGAGCCCAAGCCGGAATATAACAACACGCAGCAATATCAGGACGAGCAACCCTTCGCCTACAACGAGCCTGTGGTGGACGGGTTTTACGATTCGGGCTATGAGGAATCCCTCTACAGTCCCTTCTCGTACAACTAGGAACGAGCGGCGTTTTTTGTAAGCCATGACAGGAGAGACTCCGTTATGGTTCCGGCGCTGGCCCTTTGCGGGATTACTCTTCGCCGCCACGCTGGGTATTGTTTCGGCTTCGCTCACGCCATTCTCCTCGACGATCTTCCTGTGTATTGCCGCGCTGGCCATGGGAGCGTGGTTCTGGAAACGCAAAACCGCATTGCTCCTTCTCTCGCTGGCGGCGGCATTCGCCGTTCTCCAAATCTGGCAATCCCAGGAGTCCCCATCGGCCTGGCTCGCAAAGATCGCCGAAGCACCGGGAAGGCAGGTCACCGCCATAGGCCTCGTTGCCTCCCCGCCACAAGTGATAGCCCAAAAAAGGATCCGTTTCGATCTGCGCACGGAGAATCTCGAGATCGATGGTCTCTCGCTGAAGACAAACGTTAAGATCGCTGTCACCGTCGCAGGCGAAGCGCCCCGCTGCGGCGACAGGGTTAAAATCAGGGGCCTCCTCGAGCCAATCTCCGCTACTCGAAATCCCGGTTCATTCAATGCGCGGCGAGTCATGGCGCTGAGGGGAATTACTTGTGAGATGAAGACGTCCGCAGGGGAGGGGTACGCGATTCTGGAGCGGGCGGCGGGCTTCCCTCTGCTTCGCGCGGCCGAAGCCTGCAGCAAGTGGATGGAATCCACGCTTCGAGAAGGCATCTCGGACGATCCCGTCGTTTGCGATTTGCTGGTTGGAATGGTCCTTGGGGCGACATCGGATATTCCCGACACGCTCCAAGATCAATTCCGCGAAACGGGAACATTCCACCTTTTTTCTGTCTCAGGTCTTCACGTGGGTATGATCGCTGTGATCTTCTGGCAGGCGTTGCGAATGGTGGGCGCAAGTCGTCGCTCGGCCGTGTTTGTGATTATTCCAGCGCTCTTTTTCTATGCCCTCATCACGGGATGGAAGCCCTCGAGTATTCGCGCAGCGGCGATGTCAGCGATTTTTCTGATCGGCATGATCTCGTGGAGACAGCCGATGGCGATCAATTCGCTCTGCGCAGCAGGGTTTCTGATTCTTGTTCAATCCACGAACGAACTTTTCAATCCGGGCTTTCAGCTGTCCTTCGTTGTCGTGGCTGGAATCCTTCTTTTTGCCACTCCGATCCGTGATCGATTGCGAAAAAAAGTTCAACCTGATCCGTTCTTGCCTATTCCGCTTTGGACGCGCTGGCAAAGGTGGGGCCACGCTTGCGGGGAAGGGATCGCGGATGCCGTTTCGGTTTCTCTGGCGGCGTGGATAGGCTCGCTTCCGCTGACGATTTACTATTTTCATATGGTATCGCTCTCCTCTTTATTAGCGAATCTAATCATCATCCCACTCGCCTTCGGCATCATGGCCACAGCCGTTCTCGCGCTGATTGGAGGGTTGCTGAGTGGTGCCGTTGCGGCGGTTTTTAACAATGCCAATTTGGCCCTCATTAAGGCCCTCATCCTTATCGTGCAAGCCGCCGCGGCCTTACCGGGATCGAGTCTCCTCTTTGGCACTCTGGATCGCGCCCCAGCGGCGATCACGATTTTTGATTTTGCTGATGGCGGCGCGGTCGCGTTGGAGACAGGGCATCGCCTTTGGCTGCTGGATTGCGGATCGGCGAGGGATTTTAAAAATACCATCCTCCCTTGGATGCGTGAGCGGGGAAGGGACTCGGTTGATGGCTTCATCCTCTCGCATGGGGATGCCCGCCGCATGGGAGGAGCGATGGATTTGCTGGGCGCTGGCCAACCGCCGCTCATCGTGGATTCGCCGATTGGCGATCGGTCGCGGTCACGGAAGCTACTTCATGAATGGCTTCAAAAATCAGGGATTCCCAAGTCCATTCAGTTCGCGGGGGATGAGATCAAAATCAATCATGTCGCGAAATGGACGGTTCTGCATCCTTCGCTCGGCTATAGTGCTGGTCTGGCTGATGACAAGGCGCTGGTCGTCCGTCTCGATACACTGCGAACACGCATTCTCTTTCTCTCCGATTCCGGTCCCGACACATTTCGAAATCTTCTGGAAAACCGAACGGCCGAATTGGCTTCGGATATCCTTGTTTTGGGTCATCACCATTCCGGCATCCCGCCGGATGCGGCCTTTATTGACGCTGTTCGTCCTTCGGTCATCGTTGTCTCGCGGCGTGGGGGATTTCTTGACAAAGAGCCGATCGATCCTGAATGGGTCGCTATGCTCCTTGATCGGGGGATCGCCGTTTTCCAGCAGAGTGAAACTGGAGCGCTCATCATCCATGTCTTCCGAACCGGTTACGAGGTGGAGGGATTTGTGAACGGGCAGAAATACCGCAAATAAAAAGGCAGAATCCGATGAAATCAGGCGATGCGGACGCGCGTCCCGATCGAGATCAAATCAAAAAGTTCGGCGATGTCCGCGTTGCGAAGTCTCACGCAACCATGACTCGCCGGCGTGCCGATGAGGTCTTCGCGGTTGGTCCCGTGGAAATAAATGTAGCGATCCTTGGTATTCGCATTTTCCTCGTCCGTGCCCTCAAGCCAAAGAATGCGGCTGAGAATGCCATCCTGCTCGCCACCCGGTTCCGCGATGCGTCCCGTCGGTTGGCGGCTTTTGAATTCGGTCCACAGCGGTGCGTCTGCGCCGATTTTCTCAGCCACAAGAAAGTGGCCCGTGGGTGTCTTGTTGCTGCCAGCCTCAAAGCCAATCCCAAACTTGGAGGTGGATGCAGGCCAAGACTTGACCGGTCGTCCATTTGTTAGAAGATGGACGCACTGCTCCCCTATGTCCACGAGGACCTCCCAGTCCCCAGAGCTTCGAGGTGCATCCCATTCATTAACCATATTCTCAAATACTATGTCGAAATCCTATCGTGTCGCAATCGTTGGTGCGTCTGGAGCTGTCGGAGTCGAAATGCTTCGAGTCATGGAACGCCGTAACTTTCCGGTATCCAGCCTTCGCCTCCTAGCCTCGCCGCGTTCCTCCGGCAAGACGCTCACCTTCCGGGGAGAATCCCACACGATCAAGCCGCTTAATATGAATTCGTTTGAGGATATCGACATTGCGATCTTTAGCGCGGGGGGATCGATCTCACGCGATTTCGCACCCGAGGCCGTCCGTCACGGAGCTGTCGTGGTGGATAATTCCTCTGCCTTTCGCATGCACGCCGACGTTCCGCTCGTTGTTCCCGAAATCAACGGCGCCGACGTCAAAAACCACAAGGGCATCTTGGCCAATCCGAATTGCACCACAGCGATCACCCTGCTTGCGCTCTACCCATTGCACCGCCAATTCGGCGTGAAGCGGATTTTTGCCTCGAGCTACCAAGCTGTCTCGGGAGCCGGTGCCCGCGCGATCGATGAGCTCCGCCATCAGACCGATGCTGTTGCGAAGCACAAGCCGATCCTGAAAGAGATATTCCCTCATCAGATCGCTTTTAATGTGATCCCACAGGTCGATTCCTTCCTCGATACCGGCTACACGAAAGAGGAAATGAAAATGCAAAATGAGGGTCGTCGCATCATGCATTTGCCCAATTTCAAAGCGTCCGTCACCTGCGTGAGAACGCCTGTCTACCGAGCCCACTCGATCGCGGTGAGTGCGGAATTTGAAAAACCCGTCAACCTCGAAGACGCCCGCGCCGCGCTCTCGAAGGCTCCCGGTCTCCAATTTCTTGACGATGGCTACCCGATGCCTCTGGATTCGGCAGGAAAGGACGATTGCTTCGCTGGTCGCCTTCGACTCGATTGCGCGATGGAAAACGGCCTCGCTCTCTGGGTCTGCGGCGATCAGTTGCTCAAAGGAGCCGCCCTCAACGCCATTCAAATCGCCGAATTACTCTGACCTGTCGCTTTCCGAAATTGACGTCTTGCGCATCCTCCCGCGTTGACTACCTTGACCAGTGATGGCGGACGGTCGCTCTGGGTATGCCGCAAGGCTGCGTGGAGAGGAAAGTCCGGACACCATAAGGCAGCATGCC
>CAYRTN010000113.1:0-5758 GCA_964427235.1 uncultured Chthoniobacter sp.
CGACATCCATCCCGACGCCGCGTCCAGAGATGTCGCTCACTACGGCCGCTGTGGAAAATCCAGCCGCAAAGATAAGTTGTAGAGCATCCTCATCCGACATACGGCTCGCCTGTTCGGGTGTAATGATGCCTTTTTCAATCGCCTTCGTTTTGAGCTTTTGGGGATCCATGCCACCTCCATCATCGAGCACCTCAATCTGGACACGGCCAGCCAAGTGCGCTGCAGAAAGACGTATCAGTCCACATGACGATTTACCCGCAGCTACGCGAGTCGCTGGCATCTCAATACCGTGATCGACGCTATTGCGAACAAGGTGCGTGAGCGGATCGGAGAGGCCTTCGAGAAGCGTGCGATCAAGCTCCACATCATCACCAAAGATTTCCAACTGGATTTCTTTATCCAGCTTGTGCCTCAGATCACGAACGATGCGGGTGAACTTGCCAAAAAGACTTCCAACCGGCTGAAGACGGGCCCGCATAATCGTGTCCTGCAAGCTGGACGTGACCGAGCTGATTTCCTGAACGATCGACTGAAGCCCTTCCACTCCCTCGTTCTCGTCCGCGCGAACGGCCAAACGCATAAGTCGGTTGCGGCCAAGAACCATTTCTCCAGCCAGATTCATCAGCGTGTCAAGTAGTCCCACATTGATGCGAATCGTTTCCTCCGCTTTGCGGCGAGTATTAGGAATTGGCTTTGGATCGATCGCTTCTGATGGAGTTTCCTCACTTTTGACCGTGATCGATGAAGGCTTGAGTGAAACGAGCGCCGCTGCGTCTTGCTGACCAGCTAATTCAAAAGCCACATCAGGTAATTCCACAGGAAAAGGTGACTGCGGCAAATCGCCTGCAACAGGATTCTTTTTCACCCAACTGCCGAGAGCCTCAGCTGAAATAACCTGGAAACGACTCTCATCCAGCTTCAATGCATCGCTTAAAAGAAGAGCATCCAGAGCCGTCGCGAAAAAAACCATGACTTGCGGGTCAACATCAAAGCAATTGGAAATCCTTGTGCCTTCAGGAACGGATGTTCGAATATCAATGATCTGCCCTAAGGATTCAAACTCACGGAAATACGTTCCAAGATTTTGCTGCTGCGATTCGAGATCAGCAGAAACAGCAAATTGAATCACATAAAAATTCCGGCCATGCTTGAGAGCTGGAATCAGGTCCTCTTCATGAATCTCAAAAGAAGATAATATTCTCTGAACATCAAAATCGATCGGCTCAGGAAGTTTATTGGATTTAACTTCGGGTTGGGGAGAGGTTGCAGGTTTCTCACCAGAGATCAGTGACTGCAATCCGTTAGTTTCATTCGCACAAGCGACCTCAGCAGCACGATGCGGGTCAGCAAGCATGAGGTTGAGTTTATCCGTAGTCGAAATGAGGATGCTCACGATCGAAGCATCCACCTGCATGCTTCCGTCTCTCAATAGCGACATCACGCTCTCCATGACGTGGGCCAATCCTACAATGGGCTCAAAACCGAAGAAACCAGCAGCCCCCTTGATACTGTGCACTGCACGAAATATGCTATTCAGTCGCGATGTGTCTTCAGGGCTTGCCTCAAGGGCAATAAGGCCACTCTCCAAAATCTGGAGGTTATCGCTCGATTCCTGTAAAAACACCTCGAGCATTTCTCGATCTCCCACACTCATGATTCGCCTTGGGTGAAAGTGAGGTCGACCTGTCGACTCATGCGCATAACGTTTAAAAGATAGGCGCACTCGAGTGAGGCCGCTTGGATTTGCAACCGCATGCCGCGACTCATTGACTCATTAGCCAGTGCATGAATGAGAGTTAATGTCCCCGCATCGGGGGCATGGTTTTCCGAGAGATCGAGAACCATTTGCGTAAAACTTTTTTTAAGGAGTTCCGAAATTTGTGCTGAAATATAAAACACATGGCTTCCGCCAAAAGTTTCATCTGCGTTTATTTTAAGAACGCCTTTTTTGATAGTACCGGTCATTACGATTGGCTTTTCATGGGTTCTAACTGGGAGATAAATTCTCCAACATTGAGAACGGTCGTTAAGCCTTGCGGACCGCTAATCACGCCTAAAATAAAACGCGTATCTAGCCCACTCAGCATCTCCGGTGGAGAAGCAAGAATACGAAACCCGGAAGGAAGAATATCCCCAATGGAATCCACCAAGAGACCCGTACGATCGCTATCTACCATATAGGCATCATCCGGAGGGACGGGTAAACGCGAAAGATCTGATGCAGTCTTAAAAACAATACACCGGTTTGTCGGTCGGGTGACACCCCCCTTTAATCCTAGACGAAACTCAAGATCAATCGCCGTGAGTATCTGCCCCCGGAGATGAACAACGCCGCGCACATACGAGGGCGCTAAGTGTACTGGCGTTACAGCGGGAGCGCGCAGCACTTCTTTAACCCAGAGCAGATCACAAGCGTAACTCTTCCCCTCCGAAATGAACTCAAGCAGTTGAAGATTCGATTCCTGCGGCTGACTTATTGATAAAGGAGAAGACATGCAGAAACTTGTATCCCTAAAACGAAATCAAAGCCGCATCTCGCGACTCAAATACAGGAATAGTCTCCATTCCTTGGAAAGGGTTCGAAATATCATTCAATGCTGGAATTTTCATATTGGTGGCCACAATGGTTGGAAGGGTAGCAAGGATAGTGGACGCCCCTACAATTCGCCATTCCATTTGAAATGTATTGCATTCA
This sequence comes from uncultured Chthoniobacter sp., assembly GCA_964427235.1. GTDB lineage: Bacteria > Verrucomicrobiota > Verrucomicrobiia > Chthoniobacterales > Terrimicrobiaceae > UBA967. The sequence continues at coordinate 2,696 of CAYRTN010000113.1, forward strand.
TTGAGGAGGGTTGTGAGCGCTCGCAGAATCGGAACTCCAACATTGGTCACCTCCGTCATATCTATCAGGAGTTGATGGAAGCCGGCATTCACAAGTCTCGCGATCTTCTTGTTCGCTTGCCGGGCGAGCAGGCGGGATCCACCTTCCGAAAGAGCCTGAGGCAGAATGGCGACCTGAACGGACCCTTCTGCAGAGAAATAAAGCGGCGTAATATCTAAACCCAAAGCCGCTAATACACTATCAGGAAGCTCCCCGAAATTGATCGGCTTGGTAATGAAGTCGGTAACACCTGCTTTCTTGCCATCATTCTGCTCGGTTATCGCCGTTACGTGAGACAGACCCACGATTGGCACATTTTTAAGAGCCGGAATGGATTTCAGTAATTGCGCAAAGCTTAGTGCCGCATTCTTGGTGAAAGCCAAACTGATCAGAATGACATCTGGCACATTGTCGTCTTCCAGAGTTGGAACAACGAGCGCATCCGAAAAGTGCCCCCCCATGCGTTTCGACTCAGCCATGGCAAGGAGGCCTCGGGCGACATTGGTATCAGCAGAGCACCGCAGATAGCCAACCATGGCATCCTCTGGACTATTCGCGCCTGCAACTGACCAGCCTCGAGAAGATACCGCATTTTTAATCGAATCAATAATCGTCGCAAATTCGTCGATGACTAAAATCTTGAATGGATCTGTGGCTTTTTTTTCTTTCTTCGGCACAACAGCAACAGGTGTCGGTGCGGGAGCCGCCTTCGGATTCAATTTAATAAATCGGGAAACTCGCTCGACAACGACCTCATCAACGAATGGCTTGACGATGTAGTCTTGGGCTCCCATTTGCGCAATCTTGATCACATTTTCTTTGCCGGCCTCGGCAGTAAGCATGATGACCGGAATGCTTTTGAGCTCGGGATCAGCCTTGAGTTTTGCAAGGCATTCCACTCCGTCCATCACCGGCATAGTCACGTCCAACAAGATCACAGAGGGCTTATCTTTTCGGGCCGCATCTAATCCCTCCTGACCATCACTGGCGAAGACCAAATCCACATCATAGGCTGCAAATCCACGGCCAATAAACATGTGAACCATACGACTATCATCAACACTGAGAATTTTAGGTACGCTCATAGCTTACTACGGAATAAATATGGTTGATAATCTGAAGAATAGTTTCGCCTCATGTTTCTTTGATTGCAGTCATGTGGTTAATAAAAGGGCACCGCAGTTTAATCTGTGAAATCCCTATATTTTCCAGACCGCTAAAAATGCCCCGTACGCTTGAACCACTTCACGACACATTCGTCAACTAGCATCTAAAAATGTTTCTAAAACGGGACATTGAAAAGAAATCGGGCGGCGATTAAAACTACGCCAAAAATATTTTTATCGGCTTCCCATCCGTTTTCTTGATATCTACAACTTTTGACGTCCCACCTTCCTAATAGCCAATCAAGTAAAAACCCGCTCCTACACAGGTTAGTTCAGCCATGAGTATTGTCCTCACAACCCAGCAAGAAGCGTTTACGACGACCTCTACACTCGAGGTTCCTGATTTCCTTAAAAAATCGAAAGTCCTCGTTGTTGATGACAGCCGATTGATGCGAATGGTACTCACCAAGGCACTCAAGGAACTAGGTTTCACCAATATTGACGAGGCGGTAAATGGCCGAGACGCAATTAAGAAGCTCTTGGAAAAACAATACGACCTCATGTTACTGGACATGGAGATGCCCGAAATGAACGGCATTGAGGTCCTCACAAACATGAATTTGGATACCCGCCTCAAGGGGACACCGACTATTGTTATTTCAGGAAACGAGCAAATCGACCTCGCTGTTCAGTGCATCGAAGCGGGTGCCGAGGATTACCTCATTAAACCCCCAAACCCAACCCTCCTCCGCGCCCGGGTCACAACTTCACTCGAAAAGAAACGTCTGCGGGATCTCGAGAAACTCCGCTTTGCGCAACTCCAAGCAGAGAAAGAACTCGTCGAAATGGAGAAAGAGAAATCCGAGCGCTTGCTTCTGAATATCCTACCCGCCCCCATTGCTGGACGCCTTAAAAGCGGCGAGAAAAGCATCGCCAATGGTCACCATATCGTCTCGGTCTTATTTGCCGACCTCTGTGGCTTTACCGCTCTCGCACGCAAAACGTCGCCGGCTGATCTTGTATCGATGCTCAACGGCATCTTCACCGCCTTCGATACCATCGTTGAAAAGCATGGCGTCGAGAAAATCAAGACCATTGGAGACTGCTACATGATGGTTGGCGGACTCCCGAACCATCGTGATGACCATGCCCATGTGGTAGCGGAAGCAGCACTCGAGATGGTTGATGCCCTAGCCGAATTAAACAAAAAAAACGGAACAGAACTCGAGATGCGTATCGGAATTCACTCCGGACCAGTCATAGCAGGTGTCATCGGAAAGATCAAATTCACCTACGACCTCTGGGGCGATACCGTCAACGTGGCAAGCCGCATGGAATCGTCTGGGCTCCCAGGGAGAATTCACCTCTCGGAGCAAACAAAAGCCACTTTAGATTCCCATTTTGATCTTGAAGAACGAGGCATGGTCGAATGCAAGGGACTCGGCCAAGTAAAAACCTTCTTCCTTACGGGCAGAAACAGGCAGCCGAATTTCGTCTCCCTCACCCTCGAAACTCCAAGATCACCGGAGTAAAATAGACCTTCTCGAAATCGTGCGAGCGATCAACGATCGCTTTAAATCTTAGAAGGCTCCTATGGCTGCAGCCCTATTCGGGAATACCTTAACTGCGCTCTGGCCTTGGAAAGGATTCGGCACATCTTTGAGTGCGGGGACTTTTTGATTCGTTGCAAGAACCGTCGGCAGGGTGGAAACATCGTCATCCGATCCCACAATGCGCCAAGCGATATCGAGACTATTACACTCGCTCAGGATCGAGGCGACGGCACGAAGAAGAGGAATTTCAATTTTTTTGACTCCGCTGAGATCCATGATGAGCTTGGCATAACCGGCATTCACGAATCCGGCTAACTTCGGGCGGGAATAACGAACAAGATCCACTGACCCTGTATCGCTGAAAT
>CAYRTN010000114.1:0-5738 GCA_964427235.1 uncultured Chthoniobacter sp.
TTCAGGCCATTCAAAGGCAAGATGGGGATGTCGAATTCGAATCCTTTTTCATCCGGATGTTGGATCATCTTGGGGTGGTCGTGGAGGAACTCGGGTTGCGTTCTTATTTATTGAAAAGCGGAGCTTCGCAAGTCGCCTCCCTCCCAGGCCTCACTCCAGATGGACTCATGCTCACATTCGATCGCGCAAGGGCACTTTCCCGCGAGGATATCGGATTTCTCACGCCCGATCATCCTTTAGTCTGTGCGGCCCTTGATGCGCTGCTGGGTTGCGAGACCGGCAATAGCGTTTTTGGGATTTGGAAAAGCGATGAGCCGAACGCCGTATTTCTGGAGGTGCATTCCATCGTGGAGTGTGTTGCTCCGCCAGCCCTGCACGTTGACCGCTTCTTGCCCGCCACGCCGCTGCGGATCGTTGTCGATCAAGGCGGCAAAGACTGCAGCGACCTAGAGGATTTTCGTTCAGCCAAGCTGGAGCGAGGAGATGTGTTCTCGTTGCTCGATACGCCGGTATTCCGAAAAAAGCACTTGCCCTCCATGCTTTCCAAGGCGGCCGCTTTTGCGGAAAAGCAAAAAGAAGTCATTGTTGGAACGGCACAGAAAATCGCTTCGGAGCAAATCGATCGTGAAATCGCACGCCTTGAGGATTTGAGACTGATTAACAGCCACGTTCGTCCCGCTGAGATCGAGGCTTTAAAAGGCCTGAAGTTGGCGTTGATGGAATCGCTTTCTGGAGCCACCCTGCGGGCCGATGCCCTCAAGCTTGTTCTGCGGGTGAGCGGCGGGCCGAGTTGAAATATTTCGCAACTATCGCTTTCCTTGTGCATTATCTCTATTCATGAGCGTCCCTCAAAATACGATTGCGATCATTTACGATTACGATCAAACCCTTTCTCCTTTCTACATGCAGGAGGAAGCGTTGTTTCCGGTCTTTGGCATCAAAGCCTCCCATTTTTGGCAACGCTGTGGTGACTTGGTTCAAAAGCAGGGATTCGACAGCGAGTTGGCGTACATGAAGGTTTTGTTGGATTGCCTTGAGATCGATCGTCCAACGAATGCGTATCTGCGGGAACTCGGCGCCCGTCTCACTTTCTACAAGGGTCTTCCGGAGATGTTTGATGAGTTTCAAAAAACATTACTCAGTCCCGAGCATGTCGCCCATGGGATAACGGTCGAACACTACATTGTGTCCTCGGGATTGAAGACGCTCATTGAGGGAAGTCGCTTGGCGCCCTATGTCCGCAAAATCTTCGGTTGCGAGTATGCCGTGGATGAAAGCGATCGCATCACATTCCCCAAGCGCGTGATCAGTCACACGCAGAAGACCCAGTTTCTCTTCCGGATCAACAAGGGCATGCTGGAAATGGATCAGGATGTGAACGATCACATGGACAACGATCTGCGCCCAGTGCCTTTTCAAAACATGATTTATGTCGGTGATGGCCCGACCGATGTCCCTTGCTTTACTCTCATGCGCCGCAATGGAGGGCAGGCAATCGCTGTCTATAATCCCGATGATGCCACAAGGGTGAGCTTCAAAAAATGCTACCAACTCTCGACCCATGCGGATCGGGTCAGAAATATTGCGCCCTCCGATTTTCGAAGCGGCAGCCACCTCCGCTTGCTCCTAGAGGAAATGGTGGTCGAAATCGGCAATAAAATCGTCCAGCGCCGTCGGGACGATCTAGAAGCTGGCACAGTGAAGGCACCTAAGCACTGACGCGCGGATTCACTGCGAGTGCGGGTTGTCTAAATGTTCGAGTTGCCAGCGGTGTGGCGGATGTCTTTGAGTGAAACCGCAAAGATCGTGTCTTCGGCGATATTCTTGGCTTGATCGCCGATTCTTTCGAGGCAGCGGGCAATGAAGATCAGCTCGAGGAATCCACGAATGGAGTCTGGGTTCTGGGGCATCTTTTCCGTGAGGGATTCCGCAAACTCGCGGTTGAGCTGATCGAGTTCCTTGTCGCGGCTTTTAATCGTTTTCGCCAACTCGATGTCTCCATCCGCATAAGCTTTGACGGCGTCGTTGAACATTGAAGAGGTGTGGCGGAACAAAGACTCTATGTGGGCGGTCTCCGGAAGCACTTGGAGAGCGATCAGCTTGCGGGCCCGGCGGGCGATGCCTACGGCCTGATCGGCTGCGCGCTCAAGGTTGACGCTGGTTTTCATAGCGCCAATCACATTGCGAAGGTCTGAGGCAAAGGGATGGAAACGGAGCATGATCTCGATGCCTTGGGTATCCACTTGAATCTCCAGCAAATCGATTTCCTCATCGTCGGCAATGACGGTGTTGCAGAAGTCCTCATCTCGATCCAAAAGTCCCTTGCGGGAGTTCTCAATGCTTCGGGACACCAAGCTCGACATCATGAGGACATCTTTTCTTAGATTATCGAGGGCGGCCTCGAAACTGCTCAGGATGTGGCGGGCGGCATCTTCTGACATAGTGATGGGTGGTTTTTCTAGAGGCAAGTCAATCAACCGAATCGGCCGGTGATGTAATCTTCGGTTTTTTTCTCCGATGGGTTGGAGAAGATCTTGTGGGTGTTGTCGTACTCGACAAGTTTGCCGAGATAGAAAAAGGCGGTGCGGTCCGAGCAGCGGGTGGCCTGCTGCATATTGTGGGTCACGATGATGATCGTGAATTCCTGTTTCAATTCGCGGATAAGTTCCTCCACTTTCACGGTCGCGATCGGGTCGAGGGCTGAGCAGGGTTCGTCCATGAGTAGGACTTTCGGGCGGTTTGCTATGGCTCTGGCTATGCAAAGGCGTTGCATCTGGCCACCGGAAAGACCCAGCGCGCTCTCATGCAGACGGTCTTTCACTTCATCCCATAGAGCGGCTCCACGCAGGCTGCGCTCCACGCAATCGTCGAGGAGGCTTTTTTTTGTCTGTCCGCTGATCCGAAGTGCGTAAACCACATTCTCGTAAATCGACTTGGGAAAAGGGTTCGATTTTTGGAACACCATCCCGATGGTGCGGCGAAGAGCGATGACCTCCACATTGCGGTCGAAGATGCTTTTTCCAACAAGCTGGATTTCGCCGGAGTGGTGAACGCCTTCGATGAGTTCGTTCATTCGGTTGAAGTTCCGGAGCAGGGTGGATTTTCCACATCCCGATGGGCCAATGAAAGCGGTGACCTGTTTTTCCGGGATATCCATGTTGATATCGAAAAGAGCCTGTTTTTTCCCGTAGAAGAAATTGAAGTCTCGTACGGAGATGAAGTCAGCCCGACCCGATTCATGGACAGCTGCGGGCGTGGATTGGCTGGCGTGTTCGACTAGAGTGGGCATCGCGTGAATCGAGTTAATGTTTTCTAGAAAAAGCGGTTTGTGCAATGATGTTTGCTGCGGTCACGAATGCGACCAGCACAAGCGAAGCCGTCCAAGCTATCTGGATTTGATGTGGAAATGGAACGGTGGAAAAATTGTAAATCAAGACCGAGAGTGAGGCCGTGGGTTCTGAGAGCGAGTTAGCCCAGTATTGACTGAAGAGGGCGGTGAAAATCAGCGGAGCTGTTTCGCCGGCCGCCCTTGCCACGGCGAGCATGATCCCGGTCATAATCGCCGGCAAAGCGTCTGGGAGAACGACTCGGATGATTGTTTGGAATCTGGTCGCGCCGAGTCCGTAGGAGGCCTCACGGTAAGCGCTCTGAACTCCCGTGAGGGCTTGCTCGGCTGTGAGAAGAATCGTCGGGAGCATGAGCACGGCCAGCGCGACGCCTCCGGCATAGGCCGAAAAGTAGCCGGTGCGCATCACAACAATCGCAAAGGCAAAAACGCCGCAAATGATCGACGGGATGCCCGTCAGCAATTTTGCGACCAGCCGCACGGTCTTAGCCAATCGGGAGATGGGGGCATATTCATTGATGTAAATCGCAGATAAAATCCCGACCGGAGCCGCTATCGCCAGCCCGATTCCGACCATCACCAGTGTGCCGATGATCGCATTGCCGAACCCGCCACCAGCCATGCCGGCTGCCGGGGGGAGTTCCGTGAAAATGTGGCGGCTAAGGAGAGGGAGACCGTTTTTCAGTACCAGAATGACGATAGAAACCAGGGGCACCAGTGTGGCCAAAGAAAGCACGATGCAGAGAAGAGTGAGAAAGCGGTTTTTGAGCGAGCGGGAAAGGGCCCGGCTGGCCTCATGCTTATCGGTCTTAAAAAAATCCAGCGAGTGTGTTCCGATTGTATCCATGGCGAATTAGTGAATTCCGGCCGTCTTTTTCTGAGTGTAACGCAGGATCGCCTCACCCGCTAGATTCACCAGCAGCGTGATTAAAACAAGGATGAGGGCGGCATACATCAGGGAGTTGACCTGCATGCCCGTGGCCTCCCCGAATTGGTTTGCCAGCAAGCCTGCGAGCGTGCCGGAGGGGGACAGGACAGACCACGAGAGTCGTGAGCTGTTTCCTATGAGCATCGCTACAGCCATAGTTTCCCCCATGGCGCGTCCCAAGGCTAATATTGTGGCGGCTACCAACCCAGGCGCGGCACTGGGAACTATAACGCCCAAAATGGCTTCCCAGCGGGTCGCGCCTAGGGCGTAGGCGCCCTCACGCAAAGTGTGTGGCACGGCGGCGAGGGAGTTGCGCGAGATGGCGGTGATCGTTGGCAGGATCATGATCGCCAGCACAATCGATGCGGTAAGCAGAGAGTTGCCATACGCCGGACCTGAAAAAATGGGCACGCCCGACAGATGGACTGTGGCCCAGTCGCCGAAACCCTTGACCAGTGGAATGACCACAAAAATGCCCCATAGCCCGTAAACAACGCTTGGGATCGAGGCCAACATTTCGACTACAAAGCGGACGGTTTGCCTGACGGGGCGGGCGAGAAAATTCTCATTCAAAAAAATCGCGATGGAGATGCCGAGGGGAAAGGCGAGCAGGATAGCGATCCCCGAGCTGGCGACCGTGCCTATAATGAATGGGAGAACGCCGAATTTTTCCCTGTTGGGCACCCAAGCCGCCGTTGTGAGAAAGTTCCAGCCGAATTTGTTGATCGAGGGCCAGGCCCCATAGATGATTTCATAAAGGATCCACCCGAGGGTCAGCACCGCGAGAGCTGCTGCCGCTTGGCAAAGAAAGCGGAACAAATCCGGCCTCGACTTGAAGTCGGCGATCGGCTGGGACTCTGGATCGGGTGCTGACACGGTGTGGATATGACTTACTGAATGGTTTCGAGGGCCGCTTTCGACTTCTCAACCACAGATTCCGGTAGCGGAATATAGCCGAGTTCCTCCGAGAATTTCTGCCCCTCCACGAGGCTCCAGTTGATGAAATCCTTCAAGGCCTTTAATTTGCCTTCATCGGCATATTTTTTGTAAAACAACAACCAAGTAAAGCTCACGATCGGGTAGTCTTGGGCGCCCTCGGGGTCGACTGGCCAGACGCGGAGATTCTCGGGGAGTTTGACATTGGCGAGAGTTTCGCGGCCAGCAGCGATATTGGGGGCGACAAAGTTGCCTGATTTGTTTTGCAGCATGGCCATCGAAAGGCCGTTGTCATTGGCGTAGCCGTATTCCACGTAGCCGATCGTTCCGGGCGATTGCTTGATGAGGGCGGTGACTCCCTCATTGCCCTTCCCGCCGACGCCTGCAGGGAATGTGACGGATTTGTCCGTGCCGATCTCATCATTGAATTTCGGGCTGATCGCCGAGAGGTGCTGGGTGAAGACATAGGTCGTTCCACTTCCATCCGAGCGGTAGGCGACCTGGATTGCAAGATTGGGGAGTGTGAGA
>CAYRTN010000115.1:0-5724 GCA_964427235.1 uncultured Chthoniobacter sp.
CACCGACTTTCGCTCCGTATGTATTGAATTCTTGTACAATTTTATTTACTCTATCTGCGTTGCTCTGAAAAGCTATTCCGTATTTTTCCTCAGGAAAGCGAACGGTATCGGAACTATCTAGCACATCTCGGAGGGTGATAAAGGCATACGGACTGTTCTGCGGTTGTTTGTAATAGGAATAGCGACTAGCGAAAGCAAAGCCTTCATCGTATTTGCCCGTTTTTACTGTGTTATAATCAACTTCCCAAATATCAAGCCCTCTATCCACTGTGGAAATGGCTGTCCAGTAATAATTCCAAACCGGATTTTCCTGAAAAATTCCACCCTGTGCGAATTTAGAAAACTCGCCGCGCACAAACTCTGGTTTCTTGCCGTTTAGCCCGTAAAAAGTGGGACGAAGCTCGGTGTCCTGCTTTATTTCACCATTGGCCTGATAACCAATGGCAATGGTAAATTGTTGTTTTCGGAGCTCAATCGGGTAGTTTTGGCGAAGCCAATTGGCGTAAAGCAATTCCCCTGCTTTTGCACCCTTAGCACCTTTCAGCACTGCAGGATTGCTTTCATCGTCCACATTAAACAGGAATCGGATATGTTTGAGTTCTGGCTTATCGAAGGCTTCGTAGAACCGTTTCGTGGCTCCGCTGCAAAACTCGAGATACTCCTCGGCGCTGATTTTGTATTGCGGGTCTTTGGGCGTGCCCTTGTAGAGCTGCTTGTCACCCGTCGAACCAAATGCGGGCTGTATAAACGCAAAGGCGTTTCGATCGGCCTCAGGGAGAGAAGCGATGTGATCCGCCAGCTTGCCGATAAAGCGGTGGAAGTAATTGATATAGTTTTTATCGAGGTAGTATGGAAAATCGTCTTTGCCCTTGCCTCCACTCACAGCCACTTTCGGCACTCCGTGTTCATAAATCCATTCCGGCGCGTGCGGACCGGTCCATAGGACGAAATAGTAATAATACTTCCCCTTGGCGGCATTGCGGATGTGAGAATCCATTTTCGACCAATCATAAACTCCCGGCTCGGGCTCCATATCAGCCCACTGAACGCGATCTGCCTCCCCTTTGATAAAAGGAAACCTGGCGGTATCAATTATTTCATCCTTGCACTTGGCAAAGAACCCCGCCCACGGCGGCCGCTCGAACGCTGTTTGGGCCTCTGCCTGAAGCGCGGCTGGCGATGTCAGGAAGAGAAATCCAAGGGCGATGGTTTTTTGTGATCTGTTCATCTTGTTAGTTAGAATTTCACCCCAGCGTAAGGCTTCCATCGTCTCCCATGCCGTGCGCTGCAGAAGCTTGCGCTCGTCTTCCGTGAATACCCGCAAAGGATGACCGACCGGATGATTATGGCTTTCATTATCGGGAGGATATTTTTTCGTGCTGGCAGATCACTCTTTGCGACTTCATGCCTTGAACTCCTTGCGCTGAATGCTGCTCGGGCTACTCGTCTTTCAACTCCTTGGGAGCCTTGCCCGTCCAATCAGTGCCGGTGCAATCCTTCCACCAAGCCAGCCAGGCGGCATCCATTTGCTTGACCAATTCGGGGCGCTTTGCCGCCAGATCGTGCGTCTCCGTGCGATCGGAGGCCAGATCGTAGAGTTCCCATGTCGGTCCTAGGCGCACGAGTTTCCATTGCCCATCGCGGATCGCGGCACCTTTGGCGTATTGGAAAAAAAGCGGGCTCGGGCGGGCAAGCGGCTCGCCTTGGAATGCGGGCAGCAGGCTCACGCCGTCAGTCGGCTTGATTTTGGCTTCCTTTGACTCGCCGGGAAATTTCGCTCCGGAGACCGCCAACACCGTGGGCATGATGTCCACCAGATGAGCGGACTCGCGGTTCCAACCGGTCTGCGGTTTGACGACTGCGGGCCAGTGAACGATCAGCGGTGTGCTGATGCCTCCCTCATGGCTGGTGTTTTTCCATTTGCGGAACGGCGTGGCGCTCACTGTCGCCCAGTTTTGGCCATAACTGGGGTAGCTCGCCACGCTACCCATTGGCGCGTTGGGATCAGCATTATCGATCTTCGGGTCGATCGCGCAGGCTCCGTTATCCGACAAAAACAAAATGAGGGTGTTTTCGAGTTTGCCTTGATCTTCCAATTTTTTGATCAGCCGACCGATGTTTTGGTCCAGCCGGTCAACCATCGCTGCATAGATCTCCATACGCGTCGCTTCCAGCTTTCGCTCGTCGGGCGAGAGGGCTTCCCAACTGGGCTTGGTCTCTCCTATCTCCATCGGCGGCAGCGGCGCGGTCTTCGGGTCCACCAAACCCATCTCGACCTGACGCTTGTAACGGGCCTGGCGCACGGCCTCATAGCCGCCATCATAGACGCCCTTGTATTTCGCGATGTCCTCCGGCCACGCCTGCAACGGCCAGTGGGGAGCCGTGTAGGCCATGTAGAGCAGGAATGGCTTGTTGTCTTTTTGATATTCATCCAACCACATCAGCGCACGATCGGTGAAGGCATCGGTATCGTAGAACTTGGGATCCTGCGGGACGTAATTGCTGTTTTCCGGCACTTCCTTCTCGTCGAGCGCCCAGCGATTTCCGGCAACCTTGTAAGCGGGAACCGGCTGGCCCGGAGCGGCGTCCGTTCCTGGATTGAAATGGTTTTCACAGCCCCCGATCATTCCATAGTAGCGGTCAAAACCGCGCGTCACCGGATTGAATTTCGCGTGCTGCTTGCCAGACCAGAAGGTATTGTAACCAACTGGCCGCAGCACCTCACCCAAGGTCGCGGTATTTCCAAAATCCACATTCGTCCGCTGATAGTAAGCGCCAGTTATTAAAGCGGCTCGCGTGGGAAAACACTTGGCCGTGTTATACATCTCGGTAAACTTCAATCCCCCTGCGGCGAGTCGGTCGATGTTCGGCGTGTGGATCTCCCCGCCGTAGCAACCAATATCCGAATAGCCCAAGTCATCCGCGAGAATGATCAAGATGTTGGGTTTGGCGGGCTTTAAAGGTTCGGCAGCATGGAGCGCGGCTAACGGCGCCAGCAACAGCGCGGCGAGCATGAAGATACTGTGTTTCATTAGAAGTGTTTGTTAGGATTCAAGTGTCTTTTTTTAACCAGAGGATCAGTTGCGCAATGTAGTCGGAGTTGAGCTTACTCCAACCGCCCATGAGATTGCCACCTCCTTCGATGGTGATGAATTCTGCGCGGGTGTCTTCCTAGTTCAAGGCCAGTGAAGCCATCTGCAATGTGGCCCAAATCAAAGCGCAGCAATTTTTTTTAAAATATCACTTAAGGTGAAAATTTTACTCGGATGCCTATTCCTGATTTGTGGACTCTCCCGATTTTTTCTTCCCCTTTTTCATGCCCTTTTTTTCCTTGTCAGGCTTGTTCGCTTTTCCTGCCTTGTCCCCCTTTTCTGCTTTGGGCGGCATCGGTTTTTTATCGGATACCTTGTAATTCTTTGGAGGCAGCATCACAGGCGCATCCAGCTTGCCGCGATGAACTTCAATCAGACTGAAGATATCGTCCTTGTCATCCGTGTTCACCAAGGCGAAGTCCGAACCCTTCGTTCCACCGTGACGCAACACCGCATCCTCCACCGTGACCGTCTCATGATGCCACTGCTTGTCGCCCTTGCCCGTCACCGTCAATGCGGTCTTCATCTCCGCCTTACCAGCATCGTAATCTAACTTCCAAGTCGAGCCTGCTTTCCCGTCATACCACACGATGGTAATCGTCATGACTTTCGGCTCCTTGTCTTGGGAGAAGCCCTCGTGCAGTTTGAAATACATCGCGTCCTTCCCGGAAGCGTGCTCGAAGCCACGGGCAAATCGCGAGTAGATGGATGAGGTCTTGGTGATCGCACCGCCCACGCGCCAGAAGGGAACCGATGTGGCGTCGGCATCGATCTGATGCAGGAAGCGACCGTAGTTGTCCGGCCAGATGTCCCAACCCACATCGTTCAATCCGGTTTGCGTGTCGCGTTGACGGACCTGACCCAGCAACAGAGCATTTTTGTCATCCACCGCCGCGCCATACTTGGAATAGGCGTCACAGATTTTTAGCATCCGATCCACATTTTTACGATCGGCGGCTCCGAACTCCGACTCCGGATAAGCTTTGGTATCCGAGGCATCCAATCCCTTGTGCAGAGCGCAGAAGGCATCGGTGGCTGTCTTCGGATCAATCTGACCCGCATACTTGTTGAAAAAGTGGAAGGAATAGTCGAAGCCCTGCTCCTTGCTGGCCTGCATGGCGCTGGAGCTGATGTCCCAGATGCTTTGTCCGTTTTGAAGGCCCGTGATGGCTCCCCAGTAAAAGTTGAGCGGCAAATTCACAGCAAACATGGCCCGTTGCCAGGTCTGATCCATTTCCGACCGGGCAAACAAGGGCGTGCCTTCGGAAGCAACCAGACGGGGTTGCCATGTTTCAATTTTCGACCGCTCCCCGCTCAAGTGGTGACCGCGCGCGCTGCCGGCAAGCTTGACCCCTACCCCGCCATGGGCGTTGGAAGTCACCCACTTCCACTCTTCTGAAAAACCACCCCCCTTTCCCTCATCGTCGTCCGGCGACACATTGTTGAACATCAATGCAAACTTGGGATGGTCGGAACCTCCTTGAAAGGTCTTCACAAACAAATCAAACAGCCACAAGCGGAACTCCCGCCAAGCGGTAGACTTCGTGGACAATTCGTATTTTTTCTCAATGGCGTTCCCCTTGTAAGCACATTCATCGCCTGTGCACCCGCTCTTGACTTGGATGAACACAATGCGCTCCTGCTTTTCTTTCGGGTAGCTGCGAATGTGCTTCCCGAATTCCGTGATCAATCGCTGGAAAAACGATTTGTATTCCGGGGAAGGATAGTAGGGGTAAGCAGGCCAACTATCATGGACTTGGTCGCTACACTCCACGCGGGGAACCCCCTTGGAGTAGATCCACTCTGGCGCATCGGGTCCCACATTCAAGGAAAGGTAGATGAACTCGTTTCTCTGCACGGCCGTGTTCATCGCCTGATCCAGAGAGCTCCAGTCAAAAATACCCGGATTTTTTTCAATATCGCCCCAGTTTCCAGTGAACGCCACTCCTTTCAGGAAAGGATAATCCTTGGGGTCAAAGGACGATCCGCGATCCCACACGCCAAAGGCGCTGGGCGGCGGAGCCGCTTCAACCGATGAAAACGAACAAATACAGATCAAACCGATGATGCTGAGCGTTTTGGTAAAAAAATTGAACTTGATTTGTTTCATAAAGTTTTCCTTTGGTTTCTGTGATCTGAGAGCCCCATTCCCAAGGCGGCGATTGTTTTCCATTGAAGGCGCGCGGCTATTTCACTTAGCCACCCTTGTTCTTTTTGCCGCCCTTGTCGCCCTTGTTCTTTTTGCCGCCCTTGTCAGCCTTGTCAGCCTTGTTAGGCTTGTTAGGCTTATTGTTGCTTCTTACGTTGCTGCTGCTTTCTTTGTTGCTATCCCTACCTTTGTCGCTGTCGCTTTCTTTGTTTTTGTCGCTTCCTTCGTTGTTGTCGTATTTAGTTCCTTTTTCGTTGGGAACAACGCGCCAATTGGTGGGAGGGCGCAGAGGAGGAACTTCCGGTTCGCCGCGGTGGACTTCGACAAGGCTAAAGATGTCATTCTTGTCATCAGCGTTCACGAGAGCGAAGTCGGAACCCTTGGCGCCTCCGCGGCGGAAAACGGCGTCACGCAGTGCGATGACCTCATGATGCCATTTATTGTCGCCTTTGCCGGTCACTGTCACCGCCGTTTTCATGGCTG
>CAYRTN010000116.1:0-5719 GCA_964427235.1 uncultured Chthoniobacter sp.
AACGACTGCAACGCCCCAGCGAGCGCCTCGCGCCCGAACACAAATCCTCCCGGAAGGTCGCTACCGAACTTCAATAGGGATTCCGCCACGGCCCGCTCTGACCAGTTGACGGGATCGTTGCCGACACCCAGCAAGGAGCCATGCCTGCGCGCGAAGGTTCTTCCCAAAAAACCTTGGGGACGCAGATCGTCGAGAAACCAAGGGAGGCCAGGAAAAATGGTGTCCGTAAACTCGCTTCCGATGAGCGACGGCCATGGAACGCCGCTTGATGATTCCAACCACCAAGCGGGGCCTACGAGAGAATGCAGAACACCGATCTCGCGGGGAGCGCCAAGAGCATCGATCAGGTACAGCGGCCAGGAATGTCCGAGGTCGCCAATCGGCGAAGCCAACCCGTAGCGCGTCGCAGGTCCGCGACCGATCCGGACAATCGACGCTCCCATGCTACCCAAGGCCCGCGAAATCGTCGGTTGGCTCACATCCAACGTCCCCGCCAGATCTCGAGCACCCAGCACTCCTCTGGAAAGAAACTGGAGGCGGATTTTTGAAGCAAGCTCGCTCACTTGAATAGACTAAAACAACTATTCAGTAAAGCAAGTTATTCTTTTAAAGTTAATTGAGCGAATGGATGGATTGGAATGAATAGATTTCAAAAGCGATAAATTGCTGCCACGATTATTGCGAGTGGGATGGTTCATCAAAAAAAGCCACGGCCAACAAACCGGCTTCCTTTCAAATCCAAGTCTCGCAGTAAACTCGGCGGAGCATCCCTTATCGTTTATACAGTGTCCTAAGGGCTTTTCATCGCTTTCGTCTTGGTGAGCTTGCGAAAACCGGCATGGTGGAAGAATTTCCAATTGACTTGGTCAGAAGTTGACTAATACTAAGGTTATGACCGTGACGATTTACCAAGCCAAGACCCATCTTTCGCGGATTCTGCAACGAGTGGAGCAGGGTGAAGAGGTGGTGGTGTGCCGTGGCAAGCAAGCGATCGCCCGGATTGTTCCCTCCGACTCCGCCAAACCCAAACGCCCGAAAGTCGGGGTGCCTACTTCGCCGCGATTTGAAATTCCGCCCAATGCCTTTGCGCCGCTTGGGGCCGGGGAACTCAAAGAGTGGGGGCTGGAATGACGCTGCTGCTTGATACTTGTGCCTTCATCTGGTTGACGAGCGCTCCCGAGTTGTTGGGGGCGAAGGCGGCCAAGTCTCTAGATGACCCAGCTAATGATAGGGTGTTGAGCTTGGCTTCGGTGTGGGAGATCACGCTCAAGCACCACACGGGCAAGCTGCCTTTGCCATCGCAGCCAGAGGTTTGGATCGAGGAGCAGTTGCGCTTGCAGGATATCGAGGTTCTGCCACTCCAGACAGTCGTGCTTTATCGCTCGGGAAGCCTGCCACCGATCCACAAGGATCCATTTGACCGGGTGATTGCCGCCGAAGCTTTGCATCGCGATTTGCGACTACTTTCCCCGGACGAACCCTTTTCAAAATATGGGTGCTCCGTGCTCTGGTGAGTTTTCTTCATCGGGGCTTCGCAGCAAAGGGTTTTGGAAAATCGCCAAAAAATCGGGAACTCGAGTGGGTTGGATTTTTTATCGTGAGATTGTTCTCCCGCGGCGATAGACTTCGTGCCTCTGAAGCGCTAATCCTGCCGAGGTTTTTTTGCATAGGAACATTTTTTGACGGATAGAAGAGCTCTGTCGGTATAATTCTCACATTCGGCGGGGTATAATGATCTTATCATTTGCTTGTCGGATTACGTTTGGGCTGTGAAACTCCATTCAAATGGAGCGAAACCCGTGCCTCCAATCGAACGATAGAACACAAACCATGAATAACGACTACGATATCATCATTATCGGGAGCGGAGCTGGTGGTGGAACGCTGGCACGCCATCTAGCGCCCTCAGGCAAGCGCATCCTCATTCTTGAGCGAGGCGGTTGGTTGCCACGCGAGCCGGAGAATTGGTCGGCTGCCGAGGTTTTTATCGAGAATCGCTACACGTCCAAGGACACTTGGCATGACAAGCATGGAAAGGCATTCCAGCCCGGAGTCCACTACTATGTCGGCGGCGCGACGAAGCTTTACGGCGCCGCACTTTATCGTCTCCGAAAGGAGGATTTTGGTATTTTAAAGCACCAGGATGGCATCTCGCCCGCTTGGCCGCTGGGCTACGACGATTTTGAGCCTTATTACACAAAGGCCGAGCAGATGTATCAAGTCCATGGAGCACGAGGCGAGGATCCCACCGAACCCCCATCCAGCGCGCCTTATCCGTTCCCAGCCGTCTCCCACGAGCCCCGCATTCAGAAGCTGGCCGATGATCTCAAACGAGCTGGATACCACCCCTTCCATTCGCCATGTGGCATCATGCTCAATGAGGCGAACAGGCCTTACAGCCCATGCGTGCGCTGCGAGGATTGCGACGGGTTTCCGTGTTTGGTTCAGGCAAAATCGGACGCCGAGGTGCTTGGCATTCGTCCCGCGCTCGAGCATCCGAATGTCACCCTCCTCACCGACTCGCATGTTCTCAAGTTGATAACGAATGCGGCTGGCACTGCGGTTACCGAGGTGCTTGTGGCTCGTGATGGAAAAACGGAGACCTTCCGTGGCGGCATAGTCGTCGTCTCCGCTGGAGCGGCCAACTCCGCACGCCTGCTGCTCATGTCCGCAAACGACAAGCATCCGAATGGGCTCGCCAATGGGTCCGACCAAGTTGGCCGGAATTACATGTATCACAATAGCCAGGCCGTCCTTGCGATCTCGAAGGATCCGAATCCGACCAAATACCAAAAGACACTTGGGCTAAATGATTTTTACTTTGGAATGAAGGATTACGAATTCCCAATGGGGAATATCCAGATGGTCGGAAAGTCGCAGGGGCCGATGTATAAAGGCGAGAAACCGATCGAGGCTGGCCTCGCGCCGATGTTCACGCTGGACTTTATCGCGAAGCATGCGGTCGATTTCTGGCTATCCACCGAGGATTTACCCTCCCCGGATAACCGCGTCTCGGTCGACCGTGACGGACGGATCACGCTTAGTTACACGCCGAACAACCAAGTTTCGAAGGATCGTCTCTACAGCAAACTCAAGTCGATGCTTAACCACCTCGACATGCATGAGCACCTCATCCCGAGAAATCTTTACATGAAAAATGAGATCGGTGTTGGCGGCGTGGCGCACCAGTCGGGCACGTGTCGCTTCGGTTCGGATCCGAAGACATCCGTCCTCGATACGAATTGTAAGGCCCACGAACTCGACAACCTTTATGTCGTGGACACCTCGTTCTTCCCGAGCATCGGCGCGGTGAACCCCGCCTTGACGGCGATGGCGAATGCCCTTCGTGTCGGCGATCACCTTCTCGAGCGCCTTAAATAAAAGCGCTGGAGAACAAAATGGCGGTTCAAACCGAGGAGAAAGTTGTGCTCCGAACTGAAGTTGCGGCGGTCTACGGGGCTGGCGTGGCGCAGGGCATCGCTCTCGTCACCTTCCCTGCGGCCGGCGCCATCTTCACAAGCCCCCTCCACTACGGACTCACCAGCACGGAATACGGAGCGCTTTTCGTTCCGCAGGCCGTGATGGCCGTGGCCAGTTCGCTCTTGGCTTCCAAGCTCACAAGACGATGGGGGACGAAGAGGGTTTTCCAAGGCGGGTTGGCGGCGAACCTACTCTCGATGGGGCTCCTGATCGCGAGTCAATTTATCGCAAGTCAGCACGCAGCCGCCTACGCCACGCTGCTTCTGGCGACGACTTTCATGGGACTGGCTTTTGGTCTCACCGTGCCAGTCATCAATACCTGCGCCGCGGAGTTTTTTCCTGCCAAGGCAGATCGCGCTGTTCTGGCCCTGAATACGCTACTTGGTCTTGGTACCGCCCTCGCGCCGGCCTTCGTAGCGGTCTTTGTTGGCCTCGGTTTCTGGTGGGGGTTGCCCGTGCTAGTAGCGGCGCTGTGTGCCGCTCTGCTTGCTTTCACCCTCCCGCTTGCTCTTAAAAGCGGTGCGGTGTTCGCCACCGCGACCAAAAGCAAAATGCCCGCTGTTTTTCCCGCTTTTGCTGCGGCCGCATTCCTCTACGGCATTTGCGAAACCATGAATGGCAACTGGGCGTCAATCATGATGTCCACCAAGCTGGGCAACGATGCGGCGGCGGCCTCACTCTCATTGACATTTTTTTGGGGAATGGTCACGTGCGGGCGACTCCTCTTCGCGACAATCGAGCGATGGTTCCCTGCGCGATGGACCTTCGTCGTACTCCCGGCCGCGATCACGGTGTCATTTCTACTCACACCCCGAGTTCCCTTGCAGGCCGCCGGGCTGGGACTGGCCTCGTTCGCTTTTGCGGGGCTGGCTTGCTCGGCCATGCTACCGCTCATTATTAGCTTCGGGCAAAAGCAAATGCCCGCGATCGCGGCATCCGTCTCTGGTGGCATGATTGCCTTTTATCAGCTCGGCTACGGGCTCTCGGCCTTCGGGGTCGGCCCACTCGAAAGCCTTGCGGGTTTCGGGCTAAAGGAGATTTTTGCTTGGACAGCCATTCCCGCCCTGGCCCTTGCCGTCCTTGCGTTTTTCTTAAATCGCCAGCAACACCCGAGATTGACTTAAACGGCGACTAGCCCTCATCTAAAAACCATGTCCACCGATCCCGAGTCCCTCCGAATGCAAGCCCGCGACGCCAACAAGGAGGATTGGCATCTCTGGGGGCCGTATTTGAGCGATCGCCAGTGGGGCACGGTTCGCGAAGATTACTCGGCTGATGGCGATGCCTGGACTTCCTTTCCCTTCGACCACGCGCGCTCACGTGCCTATCGCTGGGGCGAGGATGGTCTGCTGGGTATTTCGGATAAAAACGGCCTGCTGTGCTTTTCGGCCGCGCTCTGGAACGGCAAGGATCCCATCCTCAAAGAGCGCGCCTTTGGCCTGTCGAACCCGCAGGGAAACCATGGCGAAGACATTAAGGATTACTTTTACCACCTTGATAACACGCCCACGCATTCCTTCATGCGCGGACTCTACAAATACCCGCAGGCCGAGTTTCCCTACAGCCAGCTGATCGAAGAAAATGCCCGCCGCTCGCGCTTGGAGCCGGAATACGAACTCGTCGATACCGGCATTTTCAACGACAGCCGCTACTTCGATGTGTTCTTCGAATACGCGAAAGCCGCGCCGGACGACATGGCGATCCGCCTGAGGATCATCAATCGCGGCCCCGAGGCGGCCCCACTCACTGTTCTTCCCACGCTTTGGTTCCGCAATACATGGACATGGGAGGTTGCGCCCGGTTCGAAGCCCGAAATCCGCTTGTTGCCGGACGGTCAGGGACTCAGCGCGCATTCTGCCGAGTTGGGTGACTATAGCCTCCAAGCCGAAGGACGGCCGGAGTGGATATTCACCGAAAACGAGACTAACGACCGCCGCCTTTACAATGCCCCCAACCGCACGCCGTTTGTGAAGGATGCCTTCCATGACTATGTCGTAAACAGCGCGACTGGTGCGGTGGATCCCGCCCGCATCGGCACCAAGGCGGCGGCCGTCTACCAACACACGCTCGCCCCGGGCGAGGAGTGGGTGATCCGTCTCCGGCTTGGCGCGGGCTCGCAGGAAAAACCAATCGATGGCTCCTTCGCCACGCTTTTTGCCGATCGCGAAAAGGAACACATGGAGCCTTTCGATGCCTCCGTGCCTGGAATTTCCGAGGAATTGTCGCTCGTCATGCGAAG
>CAYRTN010000117.1:0-5683 GCA_964427235.1 uncultured Chthoniobacter sp.
AAAACAACCCCCGCCGCCGTGGAAAAAACCTCTGGAGTTCGCAGGAAGGCGGCGAGCCGGTCCATGTCGTCTCCGTACCGGATGACAAAACCGAGGCGGAATTCGTCATCAACGAAGTCGGCGCCCTCCGCGCCACGAATCAGATCCCATGGGAACACTTTGCCATCATCTATCGCATGAATGCGCAGTCCCGCTTGCTGGAGGAAAATCTCCGCCGGATGCGCATTCCCTATCGTCTCGTCGGCGGCAAAAGCTTTTTCGATCGTCGCGAAATCAAAGACGTCTTGGCAACGATGACTTGCCTCGTGAACCCCGATGATGACATCTCGCTCCTCCGCATCATCAACACGCCGCCCCGCGGCATCGGAGCGACAACAGTCCAACTTGCGCTCGACCAAAGCGCCGTCGCGAACAAGAGCCTTTTCGAAACTCTCACCTCGCCCGATTTTGCGGTCGAGATCTCGCGCAAAACGGCCGCTTCGATCCGCGAATTCGGAGACGAACTCGCCTCCACGCGCATCCACCTCCTCACGCCAGGAGCCGATGTCTGCGGCATCGTGTCTCGATTCATCAACGATTCCGGGTATATGGACGACCTCAAGCGCTCCTGCAAAACACCGGAAGAGGCCCTCAACCGCGAAAGCGGAGTGAAAGAAATTCTCAACGCGCTCGCTGACCACCAGAATCGCAAACGCGGAGACATCCGTGATTTTCTCGACGAACTTTCCCTCAACCGCGAGCGCGAGGAGGACAAAAAGGAAGACGCAAAGGGACTGACTCTGATCACCATGCACGCCGCGAAGGGCCTCGAGTTTCCCCACGTTTTTCTGGTTGGCGCGGAAGATGGCATCCTTCCCCATGAGCGCTCGAAAAGCGAAGGCACGGTCGATGAGGAACGCCGCCTCTTTTATGTCGGGATCACCCGCGCCATGAAATCACTCACGATCACCCATTGCCGCAACCGCACCAAATTTGGCTCCGCGATGTCCTGCCGGCCCAGCCCTTTCCTCAAAGAAGCCGAGGGCGAGGGCGTGCTTATGGAAACGTATGAGGACATCATGAGTCGGCCTGTCGCCGAGGAAGATATAGTGACTTCCTTCGCCTCTCTTCGTGCGATGCTCGCGCAGGATTAATCGGGTTTGTAAAAAAATCCACACCCGCTGAGGAGGTGTTGTTTTTTAGCCACCCGAGGTGACCGCCTACCTAGTGAAGAAGCTTGGCATGGCATTTGCTAAAGGAGGTTTTGCATCACTTGGCCTCAGTGGCCAAGCCGCGCAAATCCAACACAAATCCATGATCAAATCAAAAACCATACTGGCAGGCCTCGCTGCAGCGCTTATTGCGGCAGGTTCTCTCATCCCAACAAGGGCTCTAGCGCAAGAAGCCCCGCCGACAGCTGCTATCGCAGCCGAAGCAACGACAGTTGCCTCCGAGGAAAAGGCTCCGCCGACTTTGGAGCAGCGGATCGCTGGACTCGAGGCCTACATTAACAATGTGGATCCCGCAGGCAGCAAAGTCGAAGCCGTCGCGGGCCCAGGCCATAATGGCTGGATGATGACAGCTGCCGCCTTGGTATTGTTCATGACTCTTCCCGGCTTGGCACTCTTCTACGGCGGCCTCGTTCGCTCGAAGAACGTCCTCTCCATCCTCGCCATGTGCCTCGGCCTTGCAGGAATGGTGACGATCCTCTGGTGGGCGGTCGGTTACAGCCTTGTCTTTGGAACGAGCTTCAACAGCCCTTTTCTCGGAGGTTCGGAGTTTTTCTTCCTTAAAGGCGTGGGAGCCGCTCCCAACACGACCTATGCCTACTGGATCTCACAGAGCGTTTTCTGTGTGTACCAACTGACTTTTGCGATTATCACCCCGGCCCTTATTTTCGGAGCCACAGCGGAGCGCATGAAATTTTCTGCTGTCATGGCATTCAGCTTCCTCTGGATGTTCGTGGTTTACTTCCCACTCGCTCACATGGTCTGGGGCGGCACGGGCTTGATGAACGGTGTCTGGAATGCTGACGCCAAGATTCCAGCCATTGATTTCGCAGGCGGTACGGTGGTTCACATGTCCTCGGGTTGGTCTGCTCTTCTCCTTTGTATCCTTCTTGGTCGCCGCCTCGGCTTCGGCAAAGTGCCAATGCCTCCACACAGCATGGTTCTCTGCATGGTCGGTACAGGTATGCTATGGGTCGGATGGTATGGATTCAACGCCGGCAGCGCTCTTGCCGCCGACGGAGTTGCGGCTAACGCCTTCCTCACAACAACACTCGCCGCTGCTGTCGGAGCCTTTGTTTGGGCGATGCTGGAAGCTGGCCTCAAAGGACACCCGAGCATCTTGGGCTTCTGCTCAGGCGCCGTCGCCGGACTCGTTGTCATCACTCCCGCTGCGGGCTTCGTTGATTCAACTGGAGCCGTGATCATCGGTGTTCTCGCCGGTGTTGTTCCCTTCTTCGCGGTGACCTACATGAAGGCGAAACTCGGCTACGATGACGCACTCGACACCTTCGGAGTTCACGCTGTGGGTGGAACGATGGGTGCGCTCGCAACAGGATTCCTCGCAACTTCCTCAGTCAACTCCAACCTTGTCAGCGATGCCTATGCCGCGAAAAACGGCCTCAAGGCCGCGATCGAAGGCGGAACACTATGGATTCCACAACTCCAAGCCATCGCTCTCACCTTGGCCCTAGCCCTAGGCGGGACACTCATCATCACCTTGATCATCAAATATACCATCGGTCTTCGTGCCACAGCCGAAGCGGAATCCGCCGGCCTGGATATTTCCGACCACGGTGAAGAGGGCTACATCATCAAGTAATTATCGAAGTCAAACAGACAAAAATCCTATGAAAAAAATCGAAGCAATCATCAAGCCCTTCAAGCTCGAGGAAGTCAAAGAAGCTCTCGCCGACCTCGGTATCGAGGGAATGACAGTAAGCGAGGTCAAAGGTTTCGGTCGTCAAAAAGGACACACCGAAATCTACCGTGGCAGTGAATATACGGTCGACTTCCTGCCAAAAATCAAAATCGAGGTAGTCCTATCCGACTCAGCTTTGGATAGCGCACTGGCCGCGATCGTGAAATCAGCAAAAACCGGCAAAATCGGAGACGGTAAGGTCTTCGTTTCTGCCGTCGAAGAAGCCATCCGCATTCGCACGGATGAAACCGGCGAAAAGGCGATCTGATAATAAAACGCTAGTCATAGTATAGTGCAAGGCGGCGGGGGTCTCACGATCCCCGCCGTTTTTGTTTTTAGGAGAATCGCTTTTCTCTTTTTCTCATCGATGCGCTCGATGGCGTAGCGGAGCATCGTCCGAGGCATCCGAGAGCCATGGGTTTCGATGAAGTCTAAGACGCTGCTTTCGTCTATTTTTGCAGCCTCGCGCAGCATCCACCCTGTAGCTTTGTGGATGAGATCTTCCGAATCGTGAAACAGCGCTTCCGCGAAACGGAGGGTCAGCGAAATATCGCCCGACTTGATCCATGCCCATGTTGATACGATGGCAATGCGTCTTTCCCAGAGCGAACGAGATTTAAGAAGTTCCGTGAGCGGGGCGGGATTTCGGGTTTCCAACAGATATTCGCCGAACAGTTGCGCTGCCGAGATATCCACGAGATCCCAATTATTGATATGCGCGAGATGAGCAGAATACAGATCGGCGAGGATCCGCTTCTCGTCGAGGGATTGCGATTTTCTAAATTGGGTGACCCATATCACGAGGCAACATAAGCGCTCCTCGTGCCAGCGGGATTCCAACAGGGGAATAAGGTCTTTGGGGTTAGCGGATAGGAATTCTTTGGCCAAAGCTCGGATTTGGGGAACAGAAATCCCAAGAAATCGGTCATTCTCTGCATATTCACCCGGCCCAGTCTTAAAAAACCCCTTCACAACGAGCGCTTGGCCTGAATCTGAAAGGCTCCGAAGCCGATTTGAAATACGTGAAGCGATATCGCTCATGATGCAAGTCACTTGAGTTCGGATCGCACAACGAGGGCAATACAAAACAGATTAAAACATTCTACGGAGAGCGCCTAAGTTGCTTTCTTGGGACCCATCCGTTACAGACAACCGCTGTGAATCTTTTCTTGGAATATTCAAATCGCTCATTTTCGAAACTGGGCTTGGGAAGCAGGCTTATTCTGTGCGCTGCACTGATGCTGATCGCCTTCATGCTGGCGGGATGCGCTGCTGTGGAGGTCAAATTCAAGCGTCCTAAGTCGCAGTTGCCCGAGAACGTCAAAAAGATCGCCTTGAATGATGAAAGCGGCCGCGCCGCAGCGTTGCTAACCATCCTTCATTCTTCAGGAAACGAAACTGCCAAGTCTGTGGCCACACAGGAGCTGGTTACGATTCTTTACGGGCGCCATTTTGCACCCCTTGATTTGCCGCTAGGATCAGTGGTGTCAAAGTTGGCAATGGCACCGGCGAATGCCGATACCATCAACCCCACGGTCGCGGATGAATTGATCCCCGCCGCCGATCTTCAAATCAACGGCCTCCTGAGCCGATCTCTTCAAGACGGGGTCGGCGTTCCCTATGTAGCTCACTTCAAGGCAGGCTCGCCCCAACTCGCAGGTCAACCCGGATTTCCAAGAGTCGGCATGAGCATTCCTGTTACCGCCCTAATTGCCTTCGATAAAAACGGGGCAGCGCTTTCATTTTACCAGACTCTCCGCAAAGACCATGTCCGCATAGCGGGACATACTTATCAACTCGCGACCGATTTTTCGGCTTCGCTGGCGCATTTGATAAGCAAGGGGCGGAACCGTCTCATCGATTTCCAAGCGTTAATTTACTCCGATAAAAACATCAGCCAAGCCGGGTTGATCCAACTTCAAGCTTACGACCCCACAAAAATCCCTGTCGTTTTTGTTCACGGACTCCTCTCCCGCCCAGAAGCATGGATGCAGGCAGCGAATGAACTGGTCGCTGATCCCAAAATTCGCTCGCGCTACCAGTTTTGGTTTTTCATGTATCCCACCGGTCTTCCGGTCTGGGAATCAGCAGCGAAGTTGCGCTCCGAACTGGATCGCTTCAGGCAAACACTTGACCCCCACCACACCAATCCCAAACTCAACCAAATCGTGCTTGTGGGTCACAGCATGGGGGGACTCATCTGCGACCTGATGGTGCGTGATGGCGGTCAGAATTTGTGGAGCCAGTTTTCAGACACTCCTTACAAGAATATCCCTATCTCTACGCCTGCGCGGAAGCGAATGGAGAGCATGATCGAGTTCAATGCACGCAAGGACGTTTCGCGCGTCATTTTTGTGTCCACCCCACATCGCGGAAGCGATATCGCGCTTAATCCCCTAGCGGATTTATTTTCGAATCTCATCCGTTTACCGTTGGAACAATTCCGAGGCCAATATAGCCCCGTCATCATGGCTATGAGATCGAATGTGAGAGATCTCTTTGGGGCCCCAGTCAATAGCATCCGCTTCCTTAAGTCCAAATCTCCGCTCCTGCTTTCGATTCTCAATCTTCCGCCAACCCCAGGATTGCCTTTTCACTCTGTGATCGGTGACAGAGGAAAAGGAGGTGGCGTCAATAGCTCGGACGGCGTAGTACCTTACTGGAGTTCGCATCTCGACTTTGCGGTGAGCGAGAAAATCGTCCCCTCAGGCCATGGCGCCAACGAGAATCTAGACGGCATCGCTGAAATCCACCGGATCTTGCTGGAAGCAGCAAA
>CAYRTN010000118.1:0-5657 GCA_964427235.1 uncultured Chthoniobacter sp.
CTAGAAGGCTGAGAAAGGCGAGTGTGGAGTGGATCTTGCGAATGATCATGCGCGGCAGATTAGGGGTTGGGTGTTGTGGATTTGAATACTTTTTCCATCGCCTCATCTTTCTCGAGGCCGAGTTCACGGGCTTTGAAATAATGGCGACGGGCAAGTTCGATGGCGGGAGGTTTTTCCTGGAGGTAAAAAACGGCGAGATTGTAATGGGCATCGGTGTACGAGGGATCGAGCTCCACCGCGCGGCGAAGCTCGCTCTGAGCCCCGTCGATCCACCCACGGCGGCCGATGACCACGCCTAGAAAGTTTCGAGTGCGAGCACTTTTGGGATCATAGAGCGCCGCTTGCGAAAGCGCCGCGAGGGCAGCGTCGGAACGATCCTCGTCCATATACATCATGCCCAGCGCCAACCAGGCAGGAGCAGTTTCAAGCCGGATGGAGATGGCTTTTTTGAGCGTCTCCTCGGCCTTGGCTTTGTTGCCGAGAGCGGATTCCACCATGCCAAGATTCACGAGGCCCATGAGATTCGAGGCATCGAGCTTCAAAACACGCTCATAGGCTTTGCGAGCGACAGCGTAGTCCTTCTTTTCATAAGCGGCGTTGCCTTCCGCGACAGCATCCGAAAGGGCCTGAGGAACGAAATCCTTGGGTGGCGGAGCAGCGTGAATCGAGCCACCCATTAGGCAGAGCCCAAGCAGCGAAACCCCGAGTGCATGACGAAAAAACTGCAACGTCATTGCTCGGACAGCTCTTTGGAACGGCGGTCGGCAGCCATCACGGCTTCAATGAACGCGGCGCGAACGCCGCGGTTCTCCAGCTCAAGGAGTGCGGCGGCCGTGGTCCCGGCGGGACTCGTCACCATTTCACGGAGAATCGCGGGATGCTCGGCGGTTTCCCTCGCCAGTTCGGCAGCGCCAAGGATGGTTTGGACTGCGAGGGCCTGAGCGAGCTTGCGGGGAAGACCACAGGCGACGCCTCCGTCCGAGAGGGCCTCCATGACGAGAAAAATATATGCAGGTCCGCTGCCGCTCAGCCCAGTAACGGCGTCGAGATTTTTTTCGGCAACAGGATAAACCTCGCCGATACTCGAAAAAATCGCCGTGGCGTAGGCTTGATCCTCGTTCGTCACATTGGAATCACAAGCGAATGCCGTAGCGGATCGGCCGACCATCGCGGCGGTATTGGGCATGGCGCGGATCACGCGGCAGCCGGGAGCCATTTCGCGGAGGGTGTCGATGCTCAAGCCAGCAGCAATGGAAATCAGAAGTTTGCCGGAAAGATTGTTCTCGGTTTGTGCAAGGGCCTTGGCGGCATCCTGAGGTTTCACACACAGGATTACCACTGGCGCAGCCGAAGCCACATCGGCATTGGATGTCAGGATTTGGACGGCTGTCGCATCGCTCAGGCTTTGCAGGAGATCGGGCTCAGGACAGGAGACAAAAATATCGGGGGCATCGCAGACCTTGCCGCGCAACATGCCTTGAATGATGGCGGATGCCATTTTACCAGCGCCGATAAATGCGTATTTCATTGCACGAAGGGTAAATCTCCCGGCGGTTTTTGCAAATTTTCTGTTCGAAATCTTGGAATCAATCGAGCGTACTAATTAGCCATTCCTGCATGGTCGCATAGATGTTAAGCTGGATAAGGGCGAACTCGCGTGGGTCATCGGGATCGCCTGGAGAACGTCCCATGTCCTTCTCGGTGAAATGGTGAATCTCGGCGAGAGCTAGGCGGGCTTGATTGAGTGCGCTTAGCCAGTGATCCATGTGTGGCGGGGGTATCACGAAGGAAGCTGTCCCATCGGACTTTTTTTTGCCGCGCCGGAGGTCGGCGTCCACCGCCTCGCGGGACGCCAGAAATTCGGTATAAAGTTCGGGCTGAATGTAGGCTTTCCAGTCCTGGCAGACTTCGTCGGCCTCGTCGGCGGGCATAGGATAAAATCGGGCCTCCACATCGGGATCGGACGATTCAGCGGCCTTGGTGATTTGCTGGAGAATCTGGAAGAGGGGGGCCTCAATGCCTTCGAAGCTCAGCGTCCCGTTATCTAAAATTCGCACATTCACCATTACGATTGGGGGGCTTTTTCTAAAGTGGCCAGAAGGAGGTGGGAGTGCAGTTGCTGCACGTAGAGCTCGGCTTTCTCGCGCTCGCCGGTCCAGACGACAGATCGGCCGCTTTTATGCACTTCCATCATGTGTTTCTCCGCCTGCGTGCGAGAAAATCCCAGCACACGGCGGAATATCAGCGTGACGTAACTCATCAGATTCACAGGGTCATTGTGAACCACCACATTCCACACAGGACCGAGGTCGTGCTTTTCCTTGGTTTTAAATTCGGGTGAGGCGATCGAGGACATAGCGGGGCTAGGCGGCGCAGAGACCGGGTTCGGAGGGTGGGATCGCTTGAATGCACGTCTCGACGAGCGGCCAAAGGTCGCCGATCGGGCTCGATCGGAGTTCGATAAAAACAATCGACGCTAGCACCAAGGGTTCCGGTAAATGAAAAACCGCCGCCCTCGCGGCAAAGACGACGGCCATGTGGCCTGGGCATTCCTCGCGATCGACGGCAGCCAGATAACGTTCCAGCGCCGTCTCGCCGACTGGGGCGCGTGTCGAGCGAGCGATAAGGCGACCTGCGGCGCGGCTATTTTTTGCCAGCGGACCCGCGAGGTCGAGTTGCTTATCGGCAGCGGCTAACTCGCGGAATCCACGTTTGGCAGCCCGATACGCTGATCGCGCGGCGGGCGCAATATGCGGGACAAGAACGGCATCTCGCCATTGCTGGAGCTGGTTTGAGATAGCCGGTTCGCCAGTGAATGTCACCTGCCCCAGGGTATCCAAAGAAGGCGCGCAGAATCGGGCGATGCGAAATATTTCCGCTCGCGTCGCAAAGTCCGACGATTCGCCAGCCGTGTTCATGGGAGAACACTATCACTCCCTCTGGACAGATTTCAAGGAGCAGGCAATAGGGCCCAGACCGTCGCGGACGGAGTCTCTCCAAAAAAATCAGGGGGAGGGGGGACAATTTCGAAACGAGTTTCCGGCGGCAGGATACCGCTGGCTGCGGCTATGAGATCGCGCGTCGTCCATCCTGAGAAATTGGTGGAAAGCAAAATAGCCCCGCCCAGAGAAACAATCTCGCTAGTTGCAGCGAGGAGGGCGCCGAAATCCCGCTCGACGCGAAAGGTTTTTCCCGACCCTGCGCGACCGAATGTGGGCGGATCAAGAATCACTGCATCAAACTTTTCGCCACGCTTCGACAAGCGTCGCAGGTAGGCAGGAACATCCTCAGGAACAAAGCGGTGCGAGGTGGTAGCGATGCCGTTCAATTCGAAATTGCGGCGACCACGTTGAAGGGAGGACTTCGAGACGTCCACGCTCACGGTCTCCGCGCCGACGTGGGCCGCTGCGACCGAAAAAGCACAAGTGTAGGCAAACGTATTTAAGAGACGTGCTGGTTTTCGCGCCCTGACGAATTCTCGATTCGCGCGCTGGTCGGTGAAAAGCCCGACGGAATAACTCGCGCTAAAGTCGATCTCATACAGAAGCCCGCACTCGCTCACGATCTCGCGTGGGGAAGCCTGCGGATCGCCAAATATCTGGGTCGGCACATCCAGTTGGCCGGGTTCCCGGACCAAGCGCCGTAGGAAAATCCGATTCAATGCCCAACCCGCATTTTCGGCTCGGGTGAGGAGGTCTTCGGGGAGAGCGCCGATCTCAGAGCGACTGGAAATGAGGGCGCTCGATCCGAATCGCTCGATCCAAAAATTTCGGCCCAAAGCGACGCGGCAGGCCGTGGTTCCGTCAGTCTCCAGACTGTGCAGGAGGGCGTCTGCAATCCAATGCATCATGGACATGGCACTGAGGGCGGGATGGGGCAATCCAACGTCTCCGCGATGGCGCGAAGGAGTTCGAATTGCAGGTCGTTCACAGTGCCGTCATGCAAAACCAAGGCGGCACAGGCATGAAGGAGGGATCGCTTGATGGCCGGAGAGGCTTGAGCCAAGCGGTTGAGGGAGTCATCGAATTCGCTGAGATTGACCTGCTCTTCCCGCCCAAACGGATACGCTGTGGCGGCCTCGCCCAACTTTTCGACTCCAGCTTGGAAAGCCTGATCCCATCCGGCTTCATCCGTGTCGTCGGTATTCGCCAACGCAGAAAAAATCCGGCAAACATCCGGAAGGAGCGGCGTGATCTTGCGGTAGTTGACGCGGCCCGGTGCCGGCTTTGAGAAAGCCGCGTCGAGATGACGCAGGAGGATTTTTTGCAGCGTGTATTCGAAGAGCTGAACCTGACCGTCTGCCTCGATGAGCTTTTTCACATTCGAGCGGAACGTGCTGTATTCGGTAGGCGTGAGGCGGCGGAGCGAGGGGATCGCTATATCCACTAAAGCGAACTTTTGCGCGGAACCCAACTCGCTGCGGCGGGCGAGAATCTCGCGGATAGAGCCCCGCATGGATTCATCGACTTCAATGGAATTGAGGGGTTCGCTTTTGTCGTCCGAGAGTAGGGCATAAACGAGTGCACAGGCACCATGGACATCATGGGCGGCGGTGCGGGAAAAGTCTGGCAGTCCAGCTAGCATCGATGCCGCAGCAGCGATGTGAGGCTCACCCGAATTAGTCACAGGAAGTGGCGGCGGGGTAGGCTCTGTGTGAGAGGCATCGTAATGCGGAGCGATCTGCGCGATGCGATCCTCGATCGGGGGGTGCGTGGCAAAGAGGTTCAGCCAGGGCGCGGAGAGCCCATTTCCGAAAAACAGATGACTGGCCTCCTCGGCTCGCGGATTTTCTAGCTTGGAAGTGAGTTGAGCGATCTTCGTGAGTGCGCCAGCGAGCCCATCCGGATTGCGAGTGAACTGCACCGCAGAGGCATCCGCCAGATACTCGCGCTGACGGCTCACCGCGGCCTTGATGAGCTTGCCAAAAAAGACTCCGATCCACCCTACGATGTAGAGCGCAATGCCTGCAACGAAGAGCGCTGCGGTGATCGAGCCGCCGTTCTTGTTGTCACTCGAGCGGCTGCGGGGCTGGGAGGAGGCTGCGATGCGAAATAAAATTCCGCCCATGATGGCCAAAAAAAGAATCCCGTTGAGCAGGCCCATGAGACGGATATTGAGTCGCATGTCGCCGTTGAGAATGTGGCTGAACTCATGGCCGATCACGCCCTGGAGTTCGTCTCGCGTGAGTTGGCGAAGGCAACCGCGTGTGACCCCGACCACCGCATCGCTCGTCCCAAAGCCCGCCGCGAAGGCGTTGATGGCCTCCTCCTCCAGCACATAGACCTCCGGCACGGGAACTCCCGAGGCCAGCGCCATTTCCTCCACGACGTTGAGCAAGCGTCTTTCCTCACTGTCCGCAGATCCCGGCTCGACTAGGGTGCCGCCGAGCATTTTGGCGACGACTTTTCCCCCTTGGGAAAGCTCGGCGATTTTCACCAAGCTCCCAATCAAGACGGCAACGATCACACCGGCGGCGGTGATGCCGAGCAACGACCAGTCGTCCCAACGCTGGCCCAGAGCCATGCTAAAGGCCGTATGCAGCGCGAGGATGATGCCGACTACCGCGAGAAAAAAGTAGATGACCAGCCAGCGCGTGCGCTTACGGGCCAGTTCTTGCTTGTCAAAAAAATCCATCGCCTGCGATTGGCAGCGCCAGC
>CAYRTN010000119.1:0-5657 GCA_964427235.1 uncultured Chthoniobacter sp.
CAACGAGGGGGAGGTAATCGATTGTCTCCATCGGTGCGACTTCGATCGAAAGCGAGGGAATGTGTGGACGCAGTCGCTCGATGCACATTTTCAAATAGGGTCCGGAGACAAATTTGGGATGCTCACCGGCGACGAGGAGAATGTTTCGGAAGCCCTCGGCGGTCAGGTGACGTGCCTCGGCTTCCACTTGATCCAGCTCCAATGTCACGCGCTGAATCGCGTTTTCACGTGAAAAACCACAATACGTGCAGGAGTTTATGCATTCGTTGGAGAGATACAGGGGCGCAAAAAGCCTCATCGTTTTTCCAAAATGCCGTCGGGTCACCGCGCTCGATTGTGCAGCCAGAGATTCCAGTGCCCCGTTTTCCATCGGATCAAGCAGACGCTCAAACCCCCGAAGTAAAGGAGATTTCTCTCGAAGCGATTTATCAAACTGACTGGAAAAGCTCATGTGGAACGTGCGAAAATTGGTCGAGCGCCATTAATTCCCAAAAATTCCTTTTTCGCAAGAGATCAATCGCGCTCGGCACCGCTTTGACTTCTTGCTGGTATGGGGGCAAAATATGCCTACCGGTTTCCATTTGCCTCCGATTTTCCCTAGGTAAAAGGAGGTGGCACGTTCGATGCTGTGTAAAACGCACTATGATGGAGGGAATTTACACCGCTGCGGCATCGCTTTCCACGCTAGAAAAATGGCAAGCTTCTATATCACAAAATCTTGCTTCATCTAGTGTGGCTGGATTCAAGAAGTCAAATTTTGCTGTTGAAACCGACGATAAACTGAAGCCCCTGTATGCGCCCGATGGTGTATCGGCTGCTCGCCACACGGGAGGGATGCCAACTCAGACGACGAGCGTGAATTTCTCGCCCGGCGACATCAAGGCAACGGGGAAGGGGACCGATCTGGCGATTGATGGCCCGGGTTTCTTTCAGATCAAGGGCGCTGATGGCAAAAATCTCTACACTCGTGATGGTGAATTTCATTTCAATTCTGAGAATACGCTTGTTACCAAGCAGGGGTTGACTGTTCTTGGGGATGGGGGTGAAATCACGATCGATCCCGAGCAGGGTCCTCTCACCATCGCTCGTGATGGAACTATGTCTCAAGGCAATAATCAGTTAGGAAAGTTTCCTGTCTATGATTTTGACACAACCGATGGGCTTAAACGCGTTGAGGGAGGTTATTTTGAGCCCCCCGCTGGACTCGATCCCACACCCCTCGAAAAGGTGGTTGTGACTCAGGGGGCGATTGAGGCCAGTAATGTGACTCCGATGGCCGAAATGGTGAATATGATTGCCGTTTCTCGCGCCTACGAGGCCGCTCAACGTGCCATGACCTCTCACGACGATCTTATCTCAAAGGCCATCGGCACACTTGGCACACCGACTGCTTAACCTACCACTACTATGCTAAGAGCACTTCAAACAGCTTCCACCGGAATGGAAGCACAGCAAATGAATCTCAACACGATCGCAAACAACCTTGCGAACGTGAATACAACGGGCTTCAAGAAGAATAAGATCGAGTTTCAGGACATGCTCTATGAAAAGAAGCGTGCCGTCGGAGCTGAGGAAGGAGCCGGCAATCTTGTCCCTGCTGGAGTTGAAGTAGGCAATGGTTCCCGCGTCGCCTCAACGGCAAAAATCTATACGCAGGGCCAAGTGACGCAAACCGGTGAAAAGATGGACGTGGCTATTCAGGGTGATGGATTTTTTGAAGTTCAGCGACCAGACGGCACGACGGCATACACCCGTGATGGCGGACTCAAGATTGCTTCTGATGGACGTGTCGTCACTAATGATGGATTGCCCTTGCTGAGTGGTTTCCAGCCGATTCCGGTGGACGCACAAAACGTGAGCATTTCGACAAATGGCCAAGTCACGGTTCAGACGCCAGGTGGATCTCAGAACTTCCAAGTTCAACTCGTCCGCTTCAATAATCCGGCTGGTCTTCGTAGCGTGGGTGGCAATTTACTCGAGGAAACTCCATCGAGCGGGACTCCCACTCTGGGTAATCCGGCGGAGGCTGGATTCGGCTCGCTTTTGCAAAACTACCTTGAGACATCCAACGTCAACGTCGCTGAGGAAATGGTGAATATGATTCTCGCCCAGCGGGCCTACGAAGTGAATTCGAAGGCGATCCAAACATCGGATCAGATGATGGAACTCACGAATAACATTAAGAGATAATGAAAGTTTTTTCGGTATTTTTTGTTTCTGCATTATCGCTTGCCACACTCTCGGCAAGCGAGCTCGGGAGCATTTTATCGCCAGTGGCTTACGCGCCCGCTCAATCATCTCCTGCGTCCCAATTTGGCGATGCCGAACCTGATTCCCAAGCCCCATCGGTGGTCACTTCTAGCGGAGAATCAACCATCGTTGAACGTGATGTCATCGTTGCACTTCAGCGCGAGTTGATCGCTCGGTATTCCATCGAGGGCGATCTCAAGCTCTCCTTCCTGCAACCTTGGAAACCCATCGAAATCAAAAACGCGAAAGATTGGAAACTTGTCCTAGACTTGGCACCCAATGGCGGTCTCACCTCGACTTCGCAGGTCCGTTTTCACATCGAATCCAATGGCAAAGCCGTTGGGGATTGGCAGCTCTCTCTTCGCGCCCAGATCTGGCGCCCGATCTGGTTCTCCACTCGTCGTCTCGATCGGGGGGAGATTCCAGATGGCTCTATTTGTACGCCTAAAAGCTTCGATATTTTGAGCGAAAAATTATCCTTTGTGCCTGCGAATACGGATCTTTCTATCTACGAAATGGCACAAACCGTGACTCAAGAACGCCCGCTGAGTTGGAGAGATATTACGCTTCGCCCGTTGGTGCGGAAAGGGCAGTTGGTCGATGTTGTTGTGGCGGAGGGGTCAATGAATATTTCGATGAAGGGTGTTTCTCTCGGCAACGGCGGGGCTGGAGAGATGGTCAGCGTGCGAAATCTGGACAGCCGCAAAGAGTTTTCTGCCAAGGTGATCAATCTTAACACCGTCCAAGTCAAATTTTGATAATGCAAATGAAATTGAGTCAACGCATCGTATTTTCCGCTGGGGTCTTCGCCATATTCTCTATGGTTGCAACGGAAGCCCATTCTTCCTCCCTTTGGGTAAAGGCAGGAAATGTCGAGCAAAGCATGTTTGCGGACTCGAGGGCCCGCAATATCGGGGATATTCTCACTATTGTTGTGCAGGAAGATACTTCCTCCATGCAGACCGCTCGCATCAAAACTTACGACAGCGTCCAAGGCGGAGCGGGTATTTTCCCTGCTCTGAACGCGACATTAAACGGATTTGTCCAAGCTTTGCCCTCTTGGTTAAGTAAGGGGACCGGTGGATCTGTGCAAGAAGGGGATGTTACCATTCCGACACTCGATCTAGCCGCGAAATCGGAGTGGACTGGGGGCGGCGATGTAGCAAACTCTGTCACTGTTACCAACCGAACCTCGGTGACGGTTGTTGATGTGCTCCCTAATGGCAACATGGTCATTGAGGGCGCTAAGATTATCAAGGCGGGCAAGGAAACGCAATACGCCTACCTTCGCGGGGTCGTTCGCCCAGTCGATGTGAAAGCCGACAACACGATTCTTTCTACGCAAGTCGCCGATGCTCAAGTCGAGTTTGTTCCCGAGGGTGATTTGTCCGAAGCCCAGAAAAAGGGATGGCTCCTTCGTGCTTGGGAAAAAGTTAAACCATTTTAAAGTAACGTGAAAAAAATTCTCATACTGACCGTTATTTCTGCTCTCGTTGGGGGGCAACTCCTAGCGCAAGGAGTCGACTCCAGTCCGATCACTCTGAATAGCACTGGAGGATCTCGAATCAAGGATCTTATTGATGTTGAAGGCGCTCGGGATAACCAGCTTAATGGATATGGGCTCGTTGTGGGTCTTGCTGGCACGGGTGACAGCAAGATCGACTCGACACTTCAATCGATTGCCAATGCGCTCAAAAATTATGGAGTTAACGTGCCTCAGGATAAGATCAAGTCTGGGAACGTAGCTGCCGTCATGATCACATCCGAAATTGGGCCTTTCGTTCGCCCCGGTTCGCGCATCGATGTGACCGTTTCCTCGATAGGTGATGCCAAATCGCTTCAAGGCGGAGTGCTTTTGCAGGTTCCATTGCAAGGCGCTGACAAGGTTGTTTATGCCGTAGCTCAAGGCGCCATTGCCGTTGGTGGATTCTTGGGGGGCACTACGGGTCCAGGAGGCGCCTCTGTCCAAAAAAACCACCCCACCGTTGCCACGATTCCAAATGGAGCTATCGTGGAACGTGAAATTTCTTCCGAAGTCGTCCACAATGGATCGCTCAACCTGATGCTTCGCGAGGCGGACTACACTTCCGCCGCCCGCATGGCAGAAGCTATCAATCGCATTTTTCCTAATACTGCCGTCGCCAAGGATGCGAGGACCGTTAATGTTATCGTTCCTCCAGATTACAGTTCGTACGAAGTCAATTTTCTAGCCAGTATTGGCGGTATCGAGTTGGAGCCCGATAGCGCAGCTCGTGTCGTCATCAACGAAAGAACCGGTGTGATCGTTGCTACTTCTAATGTTCGTGTTTCCAAGGTCGCAGTCAGTCATGGATCGCTTACGATATCTATCGCATCGACTCTCACTGCGAGCCAGCCCGGGGCCTTCAGTGGAGGAACGACAGCTATTCTGCCTAGCACGACGACGAACGTCAACGAGCAGAAAGGCGGCTTCAAGCTCGTCGAGGAAGCGCCAACCATCGAGCGTGTCGCCGCGGCACTTAACGCCCTAGGCGTTTCGACTCGCGATATGATGTCGATTTTTCAAACCATGAAGCGCGCTGGAGCACTTCAAGCGGAACTTGTTCTAAACTAATATGAATATCTCCGCCATCTCACCTCAAATCTCTCCCATGGCGCTGCAGGATGCGTCCCTCTCAAAAACCGAGCCCGGCAAAAATGCCTCTAAAGAGGATGCAAAAATTGCCGACTCCTGTAAGCAGTTTGAAGCCATTATGTGGCGGCAGATGCTGGACAAGGCTCTAGAGCCAATGCTGCAAGGTGCTACAGGAAATGCCGATAAGTCCGGAATGTATAACTTTTTCCTCACGAATACGATATCCGAATCCATCAGTGGAGGCAAAAATGGCATCGCCTCTGTCCTTCAAGCACAAATGATCAAGCATCCCAAACCTAATTCTTAACTATGAAACTCCAAGAACAATTCCAACACATCGTGGCAGCACTTCAAAATGAGTTGCAGGAATACGGAGGCTTGCTTCATCTCTTTGATCGTCAGCAAAAATGCATTGTCCATCAAGATCCGACAGGCTTTCTTGACATTAATGTCGATGTGGACGAGCAGATTGCGAAGCTTTCGCATTGCCGCATAGAGCGAGAAGCCTTGGTTCGATCGACCGCTGTGGCCATGGGAAAGACGCCCGATATCACTCTCGCAGCTCTTACCATCAGCTTCCCAGTTGAGCAACAGCCCCTCCTTCGCGCTCTTATCGAAGAGATCAACGATCTTATCTCTCGGACCCAACGCCGCACACGGCAAAATCGAATGCTACTTGCGCAGTGCGTGGAGTCGGCACGGCAATTGCTAGCTATAAGTAACCCGGGATCAATCCCTGGAACTTATGGATCCCACGGTCAAGTCAGAGCGACATACACAGCAGACAGAATGG
>CAYRTN010000120.1:0-5584 GCA_964427235.1 uncultured Chthoniobacter sp.
GCGCAATTTTCTATCCACAGCATGCGGTGATCGGGCGAGCGCTTTTTGAAGGCGAAGCTCGAGTTGAGCACATACATGTCGGGATGCGGTTTCCTCAGAAAATCATCCTGATCGATGCGTCCGGTGGATCGGTTTTGCAACCCCGAGAGGGATTCGATCATCTGACGGGTGGTGCCAAAATGGTAAAACTCAGCGCCGGCCATCGGAACGATCGCCACAGATAGAGCGTTGATTTCGGGGTCGGTTTCGACGGGGGTTTTTCCTAGTGCGGGACCGAATTGGGCATACAGCTCGTAGTTGGTTGCTCGATCGTCGGCGAATCCCTCGCCTTGCCATCCGCAACGCTGCATCAGCAGGTTTGCGGCCTTCGCGCTCAGGAGCCAGAGCCCCGTATCCACAAAATAGGAATAGTCTGCCGCGAGTTCGCGGATTTTTTCCGGAGTGGGCTTTTGAAGGAAAAAGGCAACTTCGCCCTGTGATCCTCGGGGTGAGAAAAAGACCCCAAAATGAGACGCGACTTCCGGGCTGACCATCATTCCAAATCCGACGACATCGGCCTTAGGAATGTTGGGCATTTCGTCGGGAAACTTTAAAAACACATCACCGCTCGCTATGAGGATTTTGGCGGAGTCGGGAGCTTGTGCGAGGATGCGGGCGTAGTCATCGGCCTGCAGATCGAGAAGGGTCTGATCCAACCGCTGCCCATGTGACCATCGCATCACGGGCACTGGCATGAGTGCCTTGCCAGTGGCGGCGTAGCTGGGCAGTCGGCGACTCTGTCCGCCTGCCAGTAGTACCAATCTCTTTTTTGCTTCCAACCACTCGTCAAAAGTTCCCCCATCGGCGGTCCAAGCATCAGAGAGAAGTTGAGCGATGCCACCGCCCGAGCCGAGCTTTCCGCCTGGCGGGTCGCAGGTCGCGAACCATGGGCGTGGGGCATCGGGAAAAAGGGTCGAGAAATCCCTCGCCATCGCCGGCGGAAGAGAGAGGAGATATTGGAATGCCTTGGACACGCGGAGTGGGGCTATTCGGCGGCTCTCGCTGCTTGGCGTTTACGCAAAGTGATGCGCTTCACGCGCGAGTCATCCTGAGGGCTCCAGGTCATGACTTCGGGGTCGTCTTTGAAGGCATTGTGGACGATTCTTCTATCGTAGGAATTCAGAGGATCCGTCTGGATGGACTTGCCGGTGACGCGAACGGCTTTCGAGAGTTGTTGGACTTTGGCAACGAGAGCGTCGTCGCGCATGGCGCGGAAGTGCTCGATATCCACGAAAACCCTCGGTGCGGGAGGAGTCTGAGCCAAAAGAATCCGGTTCACAAGATACTGGAGATCATCCAGGACTTCTTCGCGGCGACCGATGAGGCGATCGGACTCGTGCGTGAAAATTTGCAGCACCTGCTGGCCATCCCGTTCCTCTTCTTGAATGGTGACAGCGAATCCTAGGTAGCCAAGAAGGGTGTCGAGGATTTCAGCAGGACTTGGGTTCATGGTGTAGGAGGTTTCTTAGATTTTTTCTTGGCCTGCTGCGCCTCGCGTTTGGCAATGATGCTTTTCTTTTCCAAGGTCGGCAGGGGTTGGTTTCGTGTGAAATACAGCTGCACGATAGAGAAAAGATTCTGCGTTGTCCAATAAAGCGCGAGTCCGCTGGCGTAGTTGTAACAGAAAACCAGAAAGATAATCGGCATGAAATAAAACATGCGCTGCTGCATGGCATCGCCTGTTTTTGGAGTGATGATCATTTGCCAAACCATGGTGCCGGCCATGAGAATGGGAAGGATATTGATCGGGAAGCCGAGTAAGTGTGTGATGGTGTCGGGTTGGGAGAGA
The DNA here is from genome assembly GCA_964427235.1 of uncultured Chthoniobacter sp. Lineage (GTDB taxonomy): Bacteria > Verrucomicrobiota > Verrucomicrobiia > Chthoniobacterales > Terrimicrobiaceae > UBA967. The sequence continues at coordinate 1,829 of CAYRTN010000120.1, forward strand.
TCCGTAACCCAGAAGAACGAGCTGTTCCTCAGCTCGATGGCGGTGCCGAGCATGGCATAAAAGCCGAAGAAAATCGGGATTTGGATGAGCATCGGCAGGCAACCGCTGAACGGATTGACGCCATATTCCCGATAGAGCTTCATCGTCTCCTCGTTCAGTTTTTGCGGGTTATCTTTATATTTCTCCCGCATCTCGGTCATCTTCGGAGAAAGGGATGACATTTTCCGCATTTCCTTGGTGGCTTTGTTTTGAACCGGCCAGAGAGCGGATTTGATCAGGAGCGTGAGTATGATGATCGAGGCGGCGTAGTTACCAAGAATCCCGTGCAGGCCATTCATGGCCCAAAGTAGGAACTCGCTCACGAATCCGAACATTCCGAAATTCATCACTTTGTCCTGCGTGGGACCGAGTTTGCGGAGGAGGGGAAGTTCCTTCGGTCCGGCGTAAATCTCAAATGAGCGGGTTTCGCTGGCGCCCGCTGCCAAGGTGAAGCCTTTTGCCTTGAGGCCGCCTTGGATTCCGAAGACTGGTTTGCCGTTCAAGCTTGGGGCGTCGAACCGCTTCGACCAGACAGATTGCGCTTGGCTGGCATCCTTCGGAGTAATGATGGTGCAAAAATACTGACTCGTCACGGCGACCCACTGGATGTCAGGTTTCGTCTCGTCGTAAAGCGGACGCAGGCCATGAATCGGGATGCCGATGATCGGAACCGAGCTCGCGGAAAACCAGTTCACGTCGATATTCGTCATGCTACCGCCATGTCCCCAGTCGAAACGGGTGTACATAGGCAGGTCATTCACGTGAAGCGGAGCGGCTCCGCCGGTACCGATAAAAAATCCGGGAACTTGAAGCGGGGAGGCGCCTGGGTTTTTAAATGTGACGTCCAACGAAATAGCGTAGGGCTTTTCCTTGTTCTCGCCCATTGGGACAGTGAAACGCTTGGCGATCTCGAGACCGCCTGATTGTTTGCTGGAGAAGACGGCCTCGCCTTTGGCGGGGTCTGTGGTCATCTCAAATCCGCCTAGAACTTCGCCGGGATTAAAGCCGAGGCCCCCAATCGGCATCGAGCGACTGCGATTGAGCGAGACATGCGATTCATTTTCGCCTTTGTGCATACGAAGGACGACTTGCTCGATACCACCGGTGCCGTTGTTGAAAATAAATTCCGCATTCGCGTTCGAGAGGGATTCTGCGCGAGCCGAAAGGGAAGTTCCGGCGGGTTGGATGGGCACTGGAGTCGAATCCACTGCAGGCGTCGCCACGGGCGTGGGTGCTGCTGCCGTTGCAGCGGTCGCTTTGGCGAGTTGGGGTTTGTAGTATTTGCTCACATACCATTGCCAGGCGAAAAGGCCGGCAACAGAGAGAGTGATGGCGATCCAAGATTTACGATCCATTTATTTATTCTAAGTGAGAGGCTTGAAAGCGGGCGGAACGGGGTCGTAACCACATCCGCCCCAAGGGTGACACCGCAAAATGCGGCGTATTCCGAGGAAGGTTCCCTGCATCGTGCTGTGTGTGCGCAGGGCCTCGAGGAAATAGTGTGAACAGGAGGGGCTGTATCGGCAACCGCAACCGGGCCCGCAAAGTACCTGTAACAAAGGCGAGAGAGCGAGTTGGTAAAACCGGATCACGGATGTAAGCAGAAATTTCATTCGGCAGACGGCAAAATAGAAAGTCGTCGAGCAAGAAGCAACCACTCGGACTTTAATTCTTCGAAGGTAGCTGTGGCGGCACCGGACTTGGCAACGATCACCACGCTGGCTCCAGGTGACATCGATTCCCGACAGACTCTGATAATCTCCCTGAGACGGCGGCGAACTTTACTTCGAATCACAGCACCTCCCACACGGCGAGAGGTGATAATGCCAATGCGAGCGGTAAACGCGTCGTCAGATCGAAGAATCCCAACTCGCAGGAGGCGAGTTTGGGATGCTTTTCCCTGGTCCCGAACGCGCGTGAAGTCTCCGCTGTTGCGAAGTCGAGCGGATTTGGGAAAACGCAGGCGGCCGTTATTAGGCCTGGGTGTGTCTTGCGAAGTGGACTTCGACACCTTTTGGAAGGAGGCGTTTGCGGCCCTGCTGGCGGCGTCGGCTCAGGATGGCCCTGCCTGCCTTGGTCTTCATGCGGGCGCGGAAACCAAATTGTTGTTTGCGCGTGCGCTTGGAAGGCTGGTATGTGCGTTTCATAAAATCGTGAAGTGAGTTGGGGAGGTTAGTGGGTGATTGGCCTGCGTCAACTTAAAAGATTCGCGACGCATTCGATCTCGACGTCAAATAATCCCGGTAGTTGGGCGCCGATCGTTGTGCGGGCAGGGTTCGAATCTCCAAAGTATCGGATATAAACAGCGTTCATTTCCTGAAAATTTTCCGGCGTGAGATTGGAAAGATAAACGCGGGAGCTAACGACACTTTCAAAGCCCACGCCGGCGGCATTGAGGACTTTTTTGATGTTATCCAAGACGAGTTCTGTCTGACGGGTGATCGTTCCGCGCTCGATTTTTCCTGTGGTCGGATCCCATGGCGTCATGCCGGATACGAATACAAATTTCCCCTCGGTGATCACACCTAGGGAGTAAGGGCCGAGGGCGGGTGGGCCGTCTGGAACTTCGCACAGCAATTGTTTCATGCCTCGTATTCGAGCGGAATGGCGGAAGAAACTCAAGTCACGATAGAGGGTGGCCGAAATCGCGGATCGCCAGCGGTCGGGAAGTCGGCTAAGGCTTCAAAATGAGTATTTGGAGTAAGCGGAGGCAATTTCTTGTGGAGCATGGTGCGTTATTGCTCCGAACATACAGGGAGCGCACCGGTCGGCATTTGATTGAACCCAGTGATGATGTTGAGCTCGACGCCCAACGTCTTTTTGAAGCTCCTTTCGTGGTGCTCTCAGGGGGCGCCGAGGCCGAACAGATCCTGAACTACGCAAACATGACCGCGCTCGGATTGTGGGAAATGGATTGGGAAACCCTCACCCAAACTCCTTCGAGGGAAACGGCCGAGCCTGTTCATCAGGCGCAGAGGGCTGAATTTTTGCGGCAAGTCAAGGCGACGGGATTCGTTGATGATTACAGCGGAATTCGGATTTCCCGCGCGGGGCGGCGATTTCGAATCAAGCGGGCCACGGTCTGGAATGTCACCGATGACGACGGACTCTACCTCGGCCAAGCGGCGACATTTTCCGCTTGGGAGTTTGAGCCTTCGTAAAGCACGCGAACGAGGCTCAGTCCGCAAGCCGGAGCGACGAGGCCAAAGGTGGGGGCTCCATCTTGGAGGCTGTTTTTCAAATCCTGGAGTCCGACTTTGCCGATGGCGTGACGGATGATGGCGGCGGAAATCATGCGAACCATTTTGTGAAGAAAGCCCTCGCCTTCGAAGGTCAGTTGGATTTGTGGGCCGTGGATTTCAGTCTGGATCGAGGTGATCGTGCGAATCGTCTGCTCGGGTTCTTTCGTGCGTCGGAGCGAAAAAGCGGCGAAGTCATGGCGTCCGGTGAAAAGCTCGCAAGCCTCGCGTAGGCGAGTGGGATCGATCTCGCGGGGCACATGCCAAGCGCGATCGCGCAGGAGCGGTTGCATCACGGGATGGTTCCAAACCGTGTAACGGTAGATTTTGCCCTCCGCTGAAAACCGTGCATGGAAATCCTCTGGAGCTTTGCCAACTTCGATCACTCGAATGTCGTCGGGTAGATGGGCGTTTAGAGCTGGCGTCCAGGCCTGCAGGGGGAGTCGAGCTTCATCTACATCGGCATGGGCTGTCTGCG
>CAYRTN010000121.1:0-222 GCA_964427235.1 uncultured Chthoniobacter sp.
TCACCTCATCTGCAAAGGGACAAAGGAGAACAAGGCTAATGGCCTTGAGCCTAATAGGCTCAGTGATGGGAGTTGGGCATCCAAAGGATGGAATTTTAAAGGTCACGAGGCAGAAAGTCTTGTCGGCGGTATGATCTATTTCCACCGAAAGAAGGCAAACACCTCATTTTTTGGGGGTAAAGTCCTTTCCTGGGAGTGGACAACTGCTGCTGACGTGGCTCG
>CAYRTN010000121.1:232-4102 GCA_964427235.1 uncultured Chthoniobacter sp.
TATGTGCAACTTACTGCGTGACATTCCGCCGAGCCTGATCTTGTTGGCTAGCTCCTCGAATTGTGCATCTTTGTAGATCATAAAACATCTCCCCTGAGGGCGATTACGGCATAAGTTTCAGGCTAAGGCAAGTCGTAGCTACGTTGATTTAACTAGCAGCACCGTAACAGGCTTCAGATCCTTACCGATGAAGCCAGATTACAGGTCTTCTTCCGGATAACCTCCATTGACGGGGCATCCGAAAGATAAGCCGATTATAAATACACCATAAATATCAGTTTTATGGTCACCTATAATGCCTTCAATTTCTTATAAGAAATCATCCCAATCAGCCATCAGAGATTGGTTGTATCCTTGCTCTTGGTTTAACCCCTTTGGAGTGACGCTGAACCTCAAACAGGCTTGTGTAATTGAGGCAGCTAATGGACGAACATCCATCCAATTGACTGATCAACTGGCTGCCCAGAACCTCCGGCATTTCCTAAACAGATTAGGAAAATGCTATCTTGGAAATGCTGCTCGTAGGCACGACAAAAAGCTACCAATTATACCCGTTTTGGAAGGTGGCAATGGGCAGCGCCTTCACTATCACCTCATAATTGACCTACCCCATAGCGTTACCTTGGATGAGGTATACCCGTTGTTCATCAGTGAATGGACAAAGACGCAGTGGGGATATGGTCAAGTTCATATTCAACCTTGCCTTGATAAAGGCTGGTTAAATTACATCACCAAACTGAAATCAAAGATTGATGTTGGTGAATCCATAGATTGGATGAATTTATATCATCCGAGCCTTCAGGCTCACTGAGAACCGCTGGTCGCTGGGTATAGACCCCTTCCACATTCCAATCGAATTAAGCTGATCAAGGGACATCATCTGCTTGTCCTTGATCTCCAGTTGTATGTAAATTCTGTAGGAGAAAATAACGATGTACAAACCAGCCACACTAATTAATTTCAACGCACCTGATCCAATACGAGTACGCTTTGACAAGGTATGCCAACTGTCTGGAAGAACGAGGACTTCAGTCCTCGTTGAGCTAATGAACACCTATATCACCACCAAAGGTGCCGAACTTACCAAGGAGAATGAGAGGTACCAACTGATTGACCAAGCCATCCGTCAACGAGATGAGTTTGACCATCCAAGTCTAGGTCGCAGCAGCTTTGATAACGCACCACCAATGTTCTTCTCCAACGATGGAGGTGATTGGTAATGTTATCCAAGGTTCAAAAACCAAAGACGAAACAAGATTTGGTCAAAGCCATCAACCAAGCCAACCTTGCTTCGTTTCACCTTTATGAAGGCAATGATATCTCCAAGGTGCCAACCAAGCACGAACTGACAAGGACCAATGCCGTTGTGCTTGTATTACACATCAAATGATTACCGAGACGGTAGCAGCACCTTTTCATAGATTGCTTCTGCCAGTGCCTTTGTCATCAATGGCGGTACCATTCGACCAACACGTTCAGCCTTCTTATCGAACGAGCCTGTCAGTCGATAATCATCTGGGAGCCCCATCAATCGAAGCAGTTCACCAACCGTGAACACTCGGTCCTCGAAAGGATGATGGACACCACCACGTCCCATCTGTTGCCCCATCTGCGTTAGCGTTGGAACAGGATGGTCTAATGATGACCTGACCAGATTGAAGTCAGATGTCCAACCAGCTCTCACGTCAGACAGCTTCATCCCCTTTGGCGGATCTTTAGGCAGCGATGAGATTAACTCGTATGATGATGACCGTCTCGTCGCTGTTAGAAGTTGGTTCCTCTCCAAGCGATCTATCTCCAAGCCCTCAAAGGCATCCCTTATTGTCGGTTCGTAGAATGATCCGGTCGGATATAGATCAAGGATATCCCTCTCGTTTTTCAAACCAATCTTCTTGGCTACGTCTGGTCGCACTGCCACAACAAACAGCCGCCGCCTTCGCTGTGGAACACCGAAGTGTGATGAGACCAGAACCTTATAATTGACGAGGTATCCCCAACGACGCATCCGTTCCAAAGCGTGTTTAAAAACATCCGAGCTTTTAATGCTTGGCACGTTTTCGATGATGCCAACCTTCGGTTTCATCACATTGAAGATGTAAACATAGTCGTGGATCAGCATCCCAATTCGATCTTGGGTAATGTCTGAGTATCGAACACCTTTTTGCTCATTCTTCTTTTCACCTTTTCCAGATGTAGAGAATGTAGAGCAGGGCGGAGACCCATCAAGGATATCAAATCCACCCTCTTCGATGCCGTAATCTTTGAACCACTTTACAACGTAATCTCTGCCACCACGCCGTGTAATCGACCTGATATCAATAGGCGCAACAGGCGTGTCTGGGTAGTTTGCTCGGTATGAACTGACCGCTTCCGGAACCACTTCGTTCGCCAGTAGGATTTTACCACCAGCCAATTTGTAACCTGTGCTGCTTCCACCGCCACCAGCGAAGGTCGTTACTACAGTGAACAGCTCTTTAGATGCTGCCGCATTCACATCCGCTAATGCGTATGGTTTGAAGCGGGTTTCTTTTAGCTCCAATGCCTTTGGTGGCGCATCGTTGGACTTCGTCCATAGCTTCACCAGCGATACTAACCGCTGCGTTTCGTTGCCATCCACATAGCCTCGATAATTGATTTCTGGGTCGGTCAGCAGTGGAGCAAAGAAGTCTTGTATGCCACCTCCCGTTTGAAGCCCAGGCGTAGTCCCAATTTCCAGCAAACCCAGCTGCTTGAAATCATCACGAAACAGGTCTTTCCAATGATGTTTATGGTATGGTTTGCTGGTTTCTTCAAAACTCAATCCGCTTAATAGATTGATGATTACAGGATCGCTAAGTGGTGAAGTTAGCGTCACTCCACGCCGTCCTGCCACCTCGAAGCACTTTTCAGTTGCCGATGAATCGAATGGCTTGTCGAGGCGGTCTTTCCAAAACTGGTCAGGATCATTCTTACAGGCAATCGACCAGCGCCGACCAGCGGGTAATGGGCTGTTGAAGCCAGTAAGAACTTTGGAGAACCCAAGCCGTTGGACCTCGTCGAGGATGAACATAAAGGGATAAAGGTTTTCAACCTCGACCTTCTTTTGGCACCCATAAACCTTGATTAGATCGATGAACCAACGCTTCGGATCATCGATTGGCACATCAACGCCGTGAAATTCCCAGCCCATCTCACGGGCAGTATTCTCGGCACTATCAAAGTCCCAACTTGAGTGTCCATTCAATCGATACGAGATGGCGCACACCTGTTTGCCAAGGTGGTGAGCTGCCAATGCCACTACCGTTGAATCAGCTCCACCGGACAATAGAACGCATACCCGTTCCTCAGGGAAATCGGAATTGATGAGGTTATTTAGAGAGGCTGTTAGGTTCTCTTTCCTCTTCTGGTCCACGATTACTGATTGATCAGACACGTCCAAACCGTCCTTTCCGTCGTATCAAAAAGGAGAAGGTGAGGACCAGCACCCGCTACTTCGGCAAAACTGAGGAGGTCATCCAGTTGATCAGATGCCATCTCCACCGACGGAGCTGTCTTACCGCCGCCACGTTCGCCCCGAAGAATGATGGTTTCGGATTTGATTAAGGACAGACCTGATCCCTCGATGTTAGGGACAAACATATCTCGGTATGAGAAACCGAATGCTCCAAGCATTTTTAGACCAGCGCCAACCTGATTAGCTGGTACCGCAATGAAGCACGATACGGCTTCTGACATTGAAGGCGCACGAAGATTTGCGACAGGGAACTGCTCGGCAATATCGATTTCAAGGATGCCGTCATCACCCCACTTGCTGAGAAGCTCCCTAGGTGGAACTGCCACAAATGTCCTAAAGATCGACCCTTGATCTAAAAGTGTCGATAACGTCACTTT
>CAYRTN010000121.1:4112-5442 GCA_964427235.1 uncultured Chthoniobacter sp.
ATTCTCAGAAATGAGATCGACTATGGATGTGGATTTGGTCTCGGTTTCCATCAAACCATCTTCCAAACCTAACAACTTTTCCTCTCTCTCCTTCTTCGCCTTCTTTTTCAAACGGTCATCAATGGATTTCAGCAGGGCTTGGATATCAGACCGTTCAGAAGTTGGACTAACCTTTCCATCTTCCAACAATTTTACCAACCTACGCTCGGCTTCCGTTGGTCCATACTGCTCCACATAGATCTTTTCCAAGCGGGTCAGGTCATACAAACTGGAGAAGGTACTGGGCAGTCGTGCCTGTTGAGCAATAAGAAATTGAGAATTACCTATCTGTAGCCAACGAGAAAGTGTGGAAGCACTCATACCTAGCCGTTCAGCTAATTCGCTTTGGAACACATCACCACCTAACTGGTCGTGTGCGGTTTTGATTGTATCGACCAAGTCGAAGATCACACTTCTAGCCCGGTCTAAGGCGCTGCGTATCCGTTCGACGTGCTGATCGATTGTTAGCTGGTTAGCGGGGATCACTTCGATATCAGCCATTTTTATCATCCCAGTTGTTCTTCGGTAGCTTCATAGCGATGACACCGATAAAATTGTGGTTCCGCCAAAACACCTGAATGCCTCGGAAACCAATCGACAAAAGCTGCTTGATTAGCAGATCCTCATTGGTGAGTTTTGCGAGGTGTCGGAGCTCCTGTTCCTTGTCGAGGATCTCCTTCTCGGTGAAGCTCTTCTTCTTGTGATCGTAAAAGATGAATTCCATCATATTTTGGATTTTGGAATTCATTGAGAACACCTTCTCGCTGAATACGAAGGCACCGCCCTCCACGAGGTTGTCGTAAATCTTCTTCATCAACGTGAGGCGATCACGTTCTGGTATGAACTGGAAGGTGAATAGGGAGATTGCCAACGATAGGTTGGTCATCCCGTCCCACGAACGAACGTCTTCGATAAGGTATTTGAGGTTCCGGTCACTCTTCCAATGCTGTTTGAAAGATTTGTTTACGTCCACACCATAATAGGTGGCGTTAGGAGATTGTGTATTAGTGTCCCTTATTCGACGGATGAGGGAGCCTTGGCTACAACCTATGTCGATTACGTTTGTATCGTCTTCGATGAAATAGCGGCTAATCGAAACGATATCGTCTCTTAGGTTTGAATAGCCCCTAATCGATTGGTTGATGTGCTCATCAAACTCTTCAGCATAGTTGGTGAAGCTGAAGGTCTTGTCCTGTTTTACTGGCTCCGCCTGTTTTCCGCCATCCATAACGAAGGTGAATTTTTCAACTGGTGCTGCTGATCTGCTTTTGGCTCTGCTTTTAGGCTTCGG